>CALDTA010000132.1:0-6403 GCA_937924455.1 uncultured Deinococcales bacterium | reverse complement strand
ACATTTCACTTCCCCATCTGACCATCGTAATTCTCGTACCGTTTCATATACCTTTTTGTCATCAAGCATGTCTTGTAAATATAGAATCATGCACTTATTTTACTACCTTTTAACTCATGCCCTTGGTTTCCATATTGAGCCATTTTGTTTAGCTATATGCGTTTGTCAAACTTGGGCGGGATGCACCCTTAAGCTGTCAAATCTTGTAAACCTTCCAAATTCAGCGTATATGTCCCCCGTGTACCAATTGCCAATCCTTCATCACGTAGCTCAGCCATTGCCATTGAAACACTGACTCTAGTAGCCGTTATCATGCTAGCTAGCTCTTCATGTTTAAGGTTAGTTACAAGCTTGACATCACCACTAGGAAGCCTTTCGCCATAAGAGTTTGCTTGTTCTAATAAGACTTTTGCAAGGCGGACCTTAACAGGTGCATAAGAAGAAGAAAGTTGTTCACGACACTGAAACAAGTGTCCTGCAAGAATTTCTGTAAAGGTCATAGCAAAATTTGGTGCTTCTTGTGCGAGGCGAACGTATTGGTCTCTGCTGACAGGACAGGTTGTAGTGTCTGCTATCGCTATTGCATCAACTCTATAATGTGCAGAGCTACGTAGAAATGCTTCGCCGATAAAATCATTCGGACCACAAACAGCTAGGATACGTTCACTGCCGCTAGCAGTAGGCGTGACAAGCTTTACTTGACCTGTAGAGATAACATGTAAATCTGTTGCAGGGTCACCTGCGTAGAAGATGACATCTCCTTTTGAAAAACGCTTATCAGGACAAACTTGCATAAATATACCCATGTCATGTTCATTGACCCGACTGGTAAACTCAGTATCTTTTAACACCCATGGTTCCATGTTTTACTCCTTACGTTACTAAATACACGTGATTAATATATACGTGATTAAATACTGGACAGGCTTAGGGTTTGAATATTTATTAAAAATAAATAGCAATAACTATGATAGCGGTGTATTCAATTTGAATACTTGATTTTTAGGATGTTCCAATAGCTTAAATGTCTTAACAGTGTACAAAGTCCAGTATATAAAGTCTTTAGGGTGTACAAACCTTTGACATCGCTTTGACATTGCATAGTTATTCCATAGTAATAAAATAATATCGCAAATTCATCACAAAAATTACCATACAGTCCTAGATTGGTATTTAAGCTAAAAATTTAGTAAAAAGGTAGGATAAAAGAATATACAAACCTAATATTTAGCATATACAAACATTATACATTGTGAGTAGAGAAACAATTCCATAAACTATAAACTCAGATGAACTGCTGCTGGAACTTATGTGTGTTGGGTTTGTGCATGTATATGTATGTCATACCAAGTTGAGTTGTGTGACAATATTGTTCATCTAAATTTAAGTGTTTGTAATCCCATCGGCTTTCTGTGTGGTCCGTTCATTTTAAGAAAACAACGAACTTGACCAAATGTATGATGCTTGTGAGTGTTTATATGTGTAAGCTAATCAGGTGATAAATACTCTTCTGGTTTTAGTTGGTCTATTGTTTTTATATCTAGGTGGCGAATTGCTTGTGCGAAATGCTAGTCACTTAGCTGAACACTTGGGATTAAGTCGAATGATGGTTGGTTTGACGGTCGTTGCCTTTGGCACGTCTAGCCCTGAATTAGCAGCAAGTTTATCTTCTGTGCTTCAAGGTGTTCCTGATTTGGCGACAGGTAACGTTATTGGTTCAAATATAGCCAATATTGGTCTTATCTTAGGTATCACTGCACTTTTTTTGCCCCTCAAATCAGATCGAGCATTTATTACACAAGAGTTACCCATCATGCTTTTTGTTATGTTTGCTATGCTTGCTGTTTTATTTGATAATCAGATAGGACGGGTTGATGGTGCAATTTTATTCTCACTACTTATTGCTTATATTATTAGCAATATTGTTAAAGTAAAGCGTTCAGGTAAGAAAGACAGTGCTAACACACCCTCAGGTACTGTAAAAACTGGGATGGTAGAAGAGGTAAATCAGGAAACGATTGCTGCTTCTCATGAGCATAGCCAGCTTCAACACCAACACTATCAAACCGATCATCATGCTGATGATAGCGATCATCTAGCACAACGCTCCACTAAACACCTCATCAGGCTTATTTTGGGAAGTATTGCTGGTGTTGTGGTTTTAGTGTTAGGAGCACAGTCATTGATTCGTGGTGGTGTAGCTATTGCGACAGCTTGGGGGGTTTCCGAAAAGGTTATAGGATTAACGTTAGTGGCTGTTGGCACTAGCTTACCAGAACTAGCTAGCTCTACTATTGCGGCAATTCGCAAAGAGACAGATTTGATTCTTGGTGGTGTTGTTGGCTCAAATATCTTCAATGTTTTAGCAATACTTGGTGTGACAGCACTGGTTAAACCTATCAATACAACATTTGCCACGGTTCAATATGACTTAGTCATCATGTTGTTCTTCTCATTTGTATTACTTGTTTTTATGATGCAACGCCGAAGCTTAAACCGTATAGAAGCGTTTATTTTGCTTTGTATGTATGTCGCTTACTCAATCTATTTGTTCCTATAAGTTGGATAAGGCTAGAAGAGTTGAAGCACAAGTGTTTGTGTGAATATCACCTAAAACATAGATGCCGTGACCGTGTAGAACACGCTTATGAGCGTAGCCTTCGTCTACTAGAGTGTCGTACACATTTAGAGTGTCGTAAACATTGAATTCATCTGAGTGGATTGTAGAACCTTCTGCAACATTCTCTTTGATGATTGGGAAAACTGTTTTACGCTTAACATTAGGAACAACTACAGCTTCAATTTTACCTTCGTCACGGTTAGCAATTCCGAAAACTTTAGTTCTCTTCTCAGAACCACGACCACGCTTAGTCGTAGCTTTATAACGTGGTTTACCTCCGATATAATACCGAAGTGAATCATAAATGTCATAATCCCAGTCAATACACAAGGTTTTCAAGCCTTTATCCTTCGGTTATTTCGCAATCTTTGCGACTATATCTTTATGACATTCATCTTTCAGTTTAGTATAAGTTTCATCAACTTCTGAATCACCTTTGAAAATATCGTTACCTTCGTCTAGTGCTTCTCTAACAAGCTTGCAGATTCTCCAAGGAGTGATATATATATGTCTAAACTCAAATTGGTGTTACTACGCTTTTAGCAGTATATTGACCACTTTTCTAGCTGTTATACCGAAGTGAATCATAAATGTCATAATCCCAGTCAATACACAAGATTTTCAAGCCTTTATCCTTCGGTTATTTCGCAATCTTTGCGACTATATCTTTATGACATTCATCTTTCAGTTTAGTATTAGATTATTTTTTGCATCGGCTATTAGTAACAGGAATCAGAGTCATAAATACGAACGACAATCAAGCTGAGTTTTTATGTTACGCAGTCCACAAAAAAATACCAAGCTAAACAGCAGCTTGGTATTAGAACTTGTTTTTGAATTACTTTAGTGTGGTAAAAGCCTAGCGTGACGAAAGTAACGGGCTAAAACCTGATGATTTATCTTTCACTATTCTAGTGCCGTCTAGCATCGGACCTGTACGACCATAGCGCACAACTTCAATTTCTAACTGACGCACTCCCCAGGTTTTTGCTTCGTTGTAAGTTGGGAACCAAACATCCATCTGCTTACGTTTACGAGGGTGCATAGTATCCTCGACAATAAATGTTTCTTTAGCTAGAAGGTCATCATATTTACCAGCTTCGCGACCTGTTTTGTAATGACCCAAGTCTTTTAACTTAACCAGTGAACCATAGGGTAAGTCTTCGATTAACATGTCACGACTGACGGCAACAATGCCAAAACGTGTTTTTGCACCTGTTGCTGTTATGAACGGTGTACTGTCAGTTTGTGCGGTTAGTGAGTTATAGGCTGTAGCACGAAGGTTCATTCTCAATACGTTATCGCTAGTGCCTTGTAATTCAGGAACACTCAAATCTGCTCTTGGACTATCTAGTATATCTATTTGAGGTATGAAGCTACTACTAAGTGTAATAGCGTCTGAAGATTGATTATCTACAGAAACAGAATCTGGGGTGGTTATGGTTTTATAGGTAAGAAAAAAACCAACGCCCAGAAAACTGAGTAATAAAGCTTTAATTAAGAGTTGTTTGTACATCCGATCCTCTTCTTCTTGCAAACTTTAATACCTTAAATATTAAAAATGATGAGAAAACATAGTTTTACGCATGTTTATGGATTGATAATTTAAAGATAGTTTGAAAGATGATTCGTATAGTTCTACTGCAGATGTTTAAAGTAGTTAGCTTATCTAACATTTAGCCTAAGCTTAGCTAAGAATCTTTTTGCTCGCCACTTTTGCTCGTTACTATAAAATGCTTGAACTCCTGTAATATTATAGCACCCTAGAGAATATTAAATGAAGATAGCTGCTATGTTTGAGCTATGCTTGTTCTATTCTTCTGTTATGTTTGCTGCAAATATGCCTCTTTTAAAACCTTAATGAGTCAGTACCAGTAATCAGTACCATTAAAATAAATAAAACTTATAAAATGAATAAAACTTACTCATAATCCGACTTGAAAATATAGCATAGTAACTAACACAGGTCCAGCACTATTGCCCTACTTTTGATATTTTTAGGGTTGAATGAAGGTTGAGTGAAACTAAGATTTGCGTCTAGGACGGGCGTTCTGCACTCTTTTTGAGTAAGTACATACTGTAGTTTTATGAATCTTGATATGTCGTTAATTTGTAGTTGAGCACACGATTTTATGCCTTTTAACTTACTAATGTAGCGTTTGCACAGTGTATTTAATATTGTATTTACAGGTATTTTAACAGGTAATGAGCAGGTATTTTGACAGTATAGCTTTAGCTTGGACTTAAACTGCAATTGCCTGAAGTACGTCACGAGGTTGCACTTTACCTTTAAACCAGATGATTTTAGCAGATACGTCATCAATCTTTACACCAGCCTCACCAAGATTGAGACGTTCAGAAACAGCTAGAATGAGGTCATCTCGTTCAGCTTTTTTGACTTGATAGAATTTTTTCTTGAGGTATTCGGGGCGCCAGTAGCCGACAATTTCAAATAGATAGGGTGAATGTTCGGGGTGTACCAATCTGAAATCGGGAATCATAACGCTTCCGGGGATAGGTACGAGTTCTACTTCGCGCTCGAGCCGCCAGTCTGTTTTCAGAGAACTCCAGCGATTGTAAAAGGCTTCTTCCACAGCACTATCAAAAACCTTGCCTTTTTTATAGTGCGATACCAAGCCGCAATCAGAATCTATGCTAAAACGACCTTCTTTAAGTGTTCCGTCAAACTGTTTTTTAGGGGCAAGCTGCGCTTCCATCTTCCATTTGCTTACATGCAAGAGAGAGGGCAAAAATTTGGCTATGTCTGTGCCATAGCGTGTGCTCGAGCCGAACAAGCTAGCTGGTCCATCAATCGTTATTGAAAAGCCATGATCAGCATCTCCTTCTATATAGGTCATAAGCCTAAAGAGCTTAAGATAACGAAAGAGTTGTTTGTATTCTCCAGGATCATTTCTATAAGCTGTAATCACGATATTCGTTGCTCTGTAAAGAATACCCTGCGCTTGTGATAAATTATAGCGATGAACTAGATCTTCTGCTGTGGGCGCATCAAAGCTCATAAGCAGATTTCGTTCGTTCAAGTCTGCATAGAGTCCTTTTTCAACAGTCTCTACAGTTATTTCTTTTTCAGTATCTTGGCTCAGGCGTTCAGCAACTTTTGTCAGCACACTTAAGCTACTTGCTTTACTAGGTACAAATTTGCTGGAAGCTTCAAAAACAAGTTGTCTCAAAATTTGAGGATCTATAGGACTAATTGCTTCAAATTCAGAAAAGCCATTTTTAAGAAGATGAGCAAAGCCACGTTTAACCCTATAGTCTGTTTCTGCACCTTCAAGGATGTGCAAACGATCTTCAAGTTCCATTCGCTCTAAAGATACGCAACCGTTAAACACATCTATAACTTCTTGTGCTAGCTTAAGTGTTTTATCGTTTAAAGGTAAACGTTTCGGTACAAGATATTCACCTTGAAAACGATTCATGAGTAAGTCGGTTGGTAACACAACTCACTTTCGCATGTTCAAGGCTTTGAAGCAAGTTGGTATATCTATAGGGTGCATTTTATTATGAGCTTCTCACCTTACCACCTTACCACCTTACGCACTTAACAATTTTGAATCAGAGAGTCCAATAAAAAACGTATGACCCTGTATAAAGCGTACTATGTAGGCGTGAATGAAAACCTCGAGAGTACTGTCACAGACGCAAATATTATGAAAACTCAGAACTATAGCAGCTTGTGCAGTATCGGATTATAATCTCAAATCCTCAATGCACAGAAAGTGCGTTCTAGACGCAAAAGACACATAATAGAGCCTTCAAGAA
>CALDTA010000131.1:0-4341 GCA_937924455.1 uncultured Deinococcales bacterium | reverse complement strand
AACTCGTATTTGTATTTACTGAAGGTTTAGTTGCTCTTTTTTTAGGCATAATACCAATTCCGCTTAATTCATTAATTCATAAGCTGTTCTGATTTAAAAATCTAACTATGAAGCGGAATGTGGTTGAGCACCTGACGCTTCTAACTGGTTACTTAATTAACGATAGTGTCGGACTCGGCATAAGATCATTTCTATTGCCATCATACCTTAAAATTTCATGGTGACCTACGTGTTACTAGATAGCTTGGTACAAGGCTCACAATTGGTACAAGACTTACAATTGATACAAGGCTTACAAACAGAAGAAGATATCAATCAGGTTTACGGGAGCTAATTAAATTACTACCTCAAAAGGTAAGAGTGTATTCCATTTTTCAAATCCCGTAGTAAGATAGAATCACAGCACGCTTAAAATAGTAAAATAAATTTTTAGCTTTTGTATCCTATACACAGAAAGTTAAAAATAATAAGGATACGTTTTTATGACTAGTAAAAGACGAGAAATCATTGAAGGTAAACCTGTACTCATCGTTATTGATATACAAGGTGGGGAAGCAAATAGCAGCCCTGATAAACCAATATCCATTCCACTCATGCAAGACTATGACCAACGTATGGAAGGCGCACCAGTTTTAATTAAAAAAGCACGGGAGTGCAATGTTCCTATTGTCTTTTTTCAAGAGGCGCATAGGCGGGACTTAGTTGATTTTGGTAGGGAGTTAGACGGTGCTGAGGGAATTCACTTACTAGAAGGTGATGCTGGTACAGAAATTTCTAAAAGCTTAGGGATGCAACCAGATGACTACTTTATTCGGAAACGTAGGTATTCTTGTTTTTTTGGTACAGAGCTTGAGATTTTACTTAAAGGCTTAAAAGCAGATACGCTTATTCTTATTGGTGGGCATACGGACGTTTGTGTGCATTACACCTTTGTTGATGGACATCAGCATGACTACTATTGCCGTGTTGTTGAGGATTGCGTGGCGGGCTCGAGCCTCGCCGCACACACCGCTGCACTAGCTGCAATGGAGTACCTCCAAACAGGCGCTTGTAGAAATTCAGAAGAAATTTTAGCTGCTTTTGAGAAGTATCAGAAGGTTTCCGATTTCGTGTGTATTGGTTCAAGTCAAACCGATTAAATCAAAGATTACACAAGTCAATACACTTACACAAGTCAATACACGGAATCTGGTAAACCGTTATATCCAAAGTGTTAGCAACTAACGAGCCACTTTTTGCTTACTCACCCAATTAAAGTGCCTAGCCAAAGCTTCATCATCTAAAAGCACATCTAGGTTATTAAGTCTTTTCGCAAGCGTCGTTTCATCGTACAACCTATGAATCCCCTTATGGCACAAGCTACAAATATCAATCCCCTGATTTAGTTCCTGCCGTGAATAATGCTTCCGATAAAACTTGCGCCCATGCACCTTTTTAGGAATCAAATGGTGAAAAGTCAAGTCTACTTCTCGATTACACAAAGGACATATTTGTTCTTCTTCTCTGTTTGGAGCTACGTTTGGCATTTTGTTCTACTTATCTATATTATATTTTTATCTTTATTTTCATCTGTGTTTTTATTTATGTCTAAAACACGTAGTTGAAAAATATTCCCTTCACAATCATAACCATCACAAACTGTCGACAGTCTAAAAACCCACTCTGTCTCAGGAGCATATACATTGCCATCCAGCTTTTCTGCTAGCTGTCTAGCCATAGCAATGTCAGAAATATAGTACACAATTTTAACTGGATTTTGCGTACGAGGTTCTGGAGGCTTGCTAATCAAAATAGCATCAGCAATATGCTGTGGTGCTTGTAAAATAACAAGTTCACTTGAAGTCAACTCCAAGCGCACATGCTCATCATCTTCTTCCATTAACTCCATGCCCAAGACACGTTGATAAAACTCAGAAAGTCTTAAATAATTTTTAGCATAAAGTATTGCGCCAGCTTTCACTATTTACTCCAGTCAGTTTACAGCAGTCAGTCTACATCAGTCAGTACTTGTAACGTACTTTAAAATCTCAACAACCTGTTCAGGAGTTTGCGCCCAAGCCATTGCTGCCGAATCTACTTCTTTGAGTGCATGAATAACACTTTCATCGTGCAGCGTAATGTATGGCTTACCCAATGCAGCCAAACTACCTGCGTCAAATGCTGCATTCCATTGTTTGTATTTATCGCCAAAGCGCACAACAGCAATATCACAGTTTTCAATCAATGTTTTGGTACGAATTCGGTTAACCTTTGAAGACTTATGATCACGCCAGAACCCCTCTTCAGACTCAGCTAGCATATCTCCTGCTGCATCGCTGGCATCGTGGTTAGTGACTGCTGATGTAAAGATAGTCGGTAGATTGAGAGCTTTAGCACCTGCCATAATTTGTTCTCGCCAATCTGTATGTATTTCACCTGATAGATATACAGTCCAATTCATTCTTACTCTCCAAAAGTGTTGTGAGTTAGATTTATTCTAACGAGAATACCTATAAAAAAACTAGGCAGTGTTTGAACACTGCCTAGAAGAAATTACTAATTTAGTTGTCTATAGCTTATTTAAAGTCGTTCTTAAGACCAACAGCCACTGTTGGGAAAGCTGCAGGATAAGCAAAGTTTGCACCTGGGCTAACAGTTGGTTGTGGGTTTAAATAGTAGTCATACATAACTTCTGCAAAAACACCTAGTGTATCTGTGAAGTAGTAATCAACACCAACTAAACCACCTACAAAGAGACCTGTTGTTGCTGCGTTGTCAGCCGTTGACATGCCCTTGTCTTGGTAACCAGCACCCACACCAGCATACACACCTAGTGCTTCAGTGATGTTGATACCGTATGTCAAATGACCAGCTGCTGCAATTGTGCCAGACTCAAACTTTGAGTGACGACCATAATCAACTGTCAAACGTGCACCTAGATTACAGATATATAGATTCTCTACCCCAGCAATAGCACGAACACCAAAACGCTGAAGGCTTGCTAAATCATAGTAGCCACCAACACCAGCATACATATCTAGATTATCAAATCCACAGAATAGACCATTTGGATTTGCTTTTACAGTAATAGTTGTATTCGGGTCAAAACCACAATCGGTAGCGTTGATTTTACCATCACGGTTTAGATCTTCTGATGAATCTGCAACACCATTTGCATTTAGATCCCAACAACTTACAAGAGCTTTTGGTCCAACAGGCTGGAGGGTAGCTGTTGCACCACAGTCTGCACTATTAACACGACCATCATTGTTCTTGTCTTCTGCTGGATCAGCAATACCGTTGCCATTTGAATCCCAACATGCAACTGGTGCCGTTGGCGCTTTAATAGTAACTGTATCTGTTTTGACTGCTGGAGCTGCTACACCAGTAGCACCCGCTACACCCATAGCACCTGCTACACCCATAGCACCTGCTGGTCCCGGTGGACCTGGAAGACCTGTAGCACCTTGTGTACCAACTGGACCTCTCGGACCTGGTGGACCTGGTGGACCAGATTGTCCTTTTGGACCTGCTGGACCTGCTGGTCCCATAGTGCCTGCAGCACCAGTCAAACCAGTTAGACCTCTAGCACCTTGTGGACCTGCTGGACCTACTGGTCCCGGTGGTCCTTGTGAACCTTGACGACCAGTTAGACCTTGTGAACCTTGTGGACCTGCTGGACCTGCTGGTCCCGCTGGACCTGGAAGACCACGTAAACCTGGTGCGCCCGCTGGTCCCATTGCGCCTCTTGCACCTGCTGGTCCCGCTGGACCTTGTGAACCTGCTGGACCTTGTGGACCTGCTGGTCCTGACGCTCCTGCTGAACCTTGGCAATCAAGTGCATCTACACGACCGTCACGGTTACGATCTTCATTTTGATCTGGTACACCGTTTGCGTTTAGATCCCAACAACTTAAACCTGCTGGACCTCTTGTACCTGCTGCACCCGCACTACCTACACCGCCACTTCTTGAAAGGTTAGCAATTTGTGCTTCAAGAGAAACCATACGCTGTTCGATACCTTCAAGTTGTGCAAGACGTGACTGTAAGCTTGAAACAGTTGCTCGTAAGGTTGCAAGTTCATTGCTGTTACTTGCACCTGAAGCGCTACTACCTGCAGAGCTACCACTAGATGCGCCTCTACTTTCAAGCTGTACAATTCTACCCTGCAAACTTGAAACAACAGAACGCAAGCTATCCATAGCTTGTGTATCTATACCTGCTTGACTACCTGAAGGACTCACACCTGCCATTTGCGATTTTAAAGATGCAAGTTCGCTTCTCATGGACTGAACGTCACTATCAAGCTTTTCTAACCTTGGAAAAACCGCTGCTATGTCATTCTCAAATTTGTTAAGCATA
>CALDTA010000130.1:0-3171 GCA_937924455.1 uncultured Deinococcales bacterium | reverse complement strand
TAAAACTAGGATTTTCCCAGAGGTCTTTCTTCGACGAAACGATAAGCATAACCACACTATAAGCTTTTAGTCTATGTTTGCTGCTGAGTGCTAACTTAATGATTTTTTTGTCAGAAAATTAAAAACCCCCTAATACTTTCTTAGGGGGGCATATGAAATCTGCAAATTAATAAGGTTTAAGGGTGCGTCCCGCTATAGGTTGGATGCGTATTTGACATAGTCATAATGTTTTAGTGCTTAAATGACGCACCTTCAGTGAATCACGAAAAGTAAGAACTGTAAGATAAAAAAGGGGAAAGTAATGTATGAACAGACCTTCCCCAAGTCATGATAACAGAGAATTAACAGACGAGCTAACGCGAAAAGCAGCAGTGGAGCGATTAGAAACATTTTTAGGTATCGATGTAGCAGGAACAAAAGCAACAACTGCAATGGTATTCGATGTAATGCTACATACAACAAGCACAGGGCAGAGCATTGAAGCAAGTTGCGAAGAGCTAGTTGGAAGTGCAGACAGTAACACAATTAGGGACTATCTAAATGACTATTTTACAGTGGATAACTTTGAAGAGATTGAAAGTCAAATCAACAGTTGTCTAACAACAGAGATACCGAGAAAGGCACGACGAGGCAAACAAGATGTATGTATCGATATCCATGACCAACCCTTCTATGGCAAGGATGCCGAGTTAAACAAATATGCTTGTCGAGGTGAAGCTAAATCAGGAACAACACACTTTTTTCGAGTAGCAACACTTTATTTGATGCATAACAATATTCGTTTAACACTGGGCATCATATTTGTACTTCCAGACACAGACCTCTTAAGTACGGTAGTTAATCTACTTGCGGATGTAAAGTGCAAGAAAATACGTGTGGGACGGCTTTACTTGAGTTTAGAGCGTTAGGCTTGCAAAAAGGGTGAGGAATTGTTAATACAGAAGTATGAAAACGGCACAACAATTCCTCAAGGCAGTATACAATAGCGTGGAGAAAAGGCAAGATAGTTATCTAGAGTTAGCACTAGCATTAGGAAGTGCTGATTATGTTGAATCAGTAGTTCGTTTAAGTGAAAGCGTTGTGTATAGACGGCAACATAGTACTATTTCAGATACATTAGAAGAAGTAAGGATTAATCAAACAAAGTGGCTGAAAGCGAATAATGATTTATTTCAAGAGCAGTGTGAAACACTAGAAGGAATAGAAGTTTATAGCGGAGATAGCACTTTTGTAAAGCGAACAGCAGCAGAAACACTCGAAGGTCGAGTGATGAAAAAGTTGAGTAACCAAGAGTTAGTATTTGGGCATGAAATCTATTGGACAACACGCATAGGTGCTGAGGAACATAGCTGGACAGGCATATTGCAGAGTGAACGATTAAGACTTACAGATACAGTTACCACTATGGCAGCCAAACATCTGAAACTTGTTGATGGTTTAAACGAAAACAAGAAGCTTTATGTTTTAGATGCAGGGCACGGTAAAGATGTACTTAAAGGCTATAAAGACTGTAAACATACAGATATTGTTGTGCGTCTTAAAGGACATCAGAAATTCTTTGGACCACCTGAACCTAAGCCAGTTGGACGTAAAGGACCCAATCCTAAGCATGGTGAAGCCTTCAAATTAAGCAAAGCAACAAACCCTGAACAAGAGCAAATCGTAGACTATAAAGGGCAACAACTTCGTATCAGTAGTTGGTCGCAATTACACTATCAGGGCTATGCAGATATTCATGGTCGTATCTTAAAACTGGAATTTCTTGATGATAAAGGTCAACCTGTGTTTCAAAAAGCTATTTGGCTGTTTACCACTGCTACAAATATAGCAGATGTTTTGATTGCTAGAGCTTATCTCTGGCGTAGTAACCACGAATTAACCTTTAGATTCGTAAAACAACATCTAGCCTTAACTGCTAACAACAGTCCTCGCATTACATGCTGTGATAACTGGTATCATGTTGTTGCTTTAGCTATGAATTTACTCTTAAGTATTCGTGACCATGTTCAGATTGAAGCCAAGCCTTGGTATCCTCTAAAACAAGACAAGCTTCCTTCTCAAAGACAAACTCAACAACATGCACTTCCCTTTTTCCTCAAGTTGAGTTCCTTCATTAAGCCACCCCAACCTGCTGGTAAAGGCACTGGTCGTACCCTAGGTTCATCACCCATTCCTAGAACACGTCATCCTGTCGTTAGAAAAACATCTAAACGTATTAAAAAATGCTCTAAGTGTGGGCATCCTGCTTCTCCTTAAGCTTTTTTACAACCTATGACTCTTCGGCAGTCTTTTTTCTATTCTTCTTTTGAGGCTCTAAACTCAAGGCTTTATCTTGATAGAGGCTTTGCTAGCACGACAATTTGTAAGTTTCTTGATAAAGAAAAATATTCTGCTATTATTGGCTGTCCAATTAAGGGTAAACTTGATGGCAAAGGTACAAAAAGTCTATGTAAAGGTAGAAAAAGCTATTTCACATCTCATACCTTCAATGCATCAACACCTAACAATTGTACTCTCAAACTTGCTATGATTCGCCATTTTGTCAAAAAAGGCAAAACAAAACAACGTTCCTTAGAATGGTCTGCTTTTATTCTTATTCGTACAAAGCCTCCTCTCAACAAGATTTTTCATCTTTACCGTCATCGTTTTGGTATTGAATCAAGTTACCGAACCATGCGTCAGTTGCGTATTCCAACGAATTCTCGTAACCCTATGATGCGATTTATTTATATGTCTTTAGGCTTCATTTTAGTCAATGTTTGGCTAACGCTTAAGTTTCTTTATACCCAAATTCCTAAACGTGGGCGTAATGGTCGTCCTCTAGATCATGCCCTATTTCGTCTTAAGCGTTTTGCTTCTTTCATTCGTCATGCTGTAGAACGTATTTACGCTGTTAAAACTGCAATTATTGCTCCTGCTTTGCCCATGGGTGGCTGATTTCGTGATTCACTGATACTATCCCCTTTTCAACATCTAGAAAGTATAGCGCTTTATTGTCACAGCTGTCAGTGAAAACTCTGGACTTTCAGTCCAGAAACTTTAGTATATGGTTTTTCTGTCTTTAAGGTTTTAAAGCCAGTTGATTACGTAGCTTTAAGTTGGATGTTTTACGTTGCACGAATTTATTCGTGCGTAAAACAACCTCTGTACTTTAGTACAGAGTGGTTTAGT
>CALDTA010000129.1:0-8531 GCA_937924455.1 uncultured Deinococcales bacterium | reverse complement strand
AAAAATATCGATTAGCTTTGGATCAGCATTGTTCAAAGAACTGTGTAATCGACCTAATGGGCTGCGACTCGCAAGTTCATCAATACTGCTTAACATCACACGTTTAAGCATCTCAGTAGAGTGACGGTGTTCCTGAAGCACTCCTACGCCACTCAAGTAATAGACAGTATCTAAATCATCAGCGTAGTTACCACCACTCTGGTAACGTCCAAAGAGTGCGTAACCAATCGCTTCTTGCTCTAAGCTTTCTCTGGCTAGAAACCACAAATCAGGACTAAACTTTCCGGGCATACGCTTGAGATACGTCCAGTAATTTTGATGTGGTTGATAGCCTTCAGCAGCTTCAAAAACCTTACGGAATTCTTCTTCGAGATTTAGTGACCACGCTTCTAATACCAAATTGCTTTCTTTTGTGATGAAGTCAGAAAGCTCCACTTCTAATTCAAAAATCTGGTCCAAGCGAAAATCTAATGCTTCAAAAACTGGCACAAGCGCATGACGCTGCTCTTCAGCCAAGTTATACAGTGGGCAAAGGACAGATTCGTGCTCGAGCTCACCTAAAACATGCTTTACCAAATGTGCTAAATCTTCAGCCTTCTCGTTAAACCAAATATTACTCAAGTGCAAACTCTTGATGTCATCTTCTGCTTCATCTGCAGCGTACAAGCCCGCTAGTGGTCTTTCATCATCATCTAGGTAAATAAAGCAGTACTCAGTTTGATTTTCCAACAAACTAAGCTGCTTAATAAATTGCCTTGAAATAGCACGAGGGTCACTGTGACCAATAAAGCTGTAGCTACTGGCCATAAACCATTCAAGTTCATCGGGAGCAAGTTTACGTATCATAGACACACACCATTAATATTCACACTCACAAGTTAGCAGTGTATCAGATATAGCTAAGTCATCATTGAGAAAATATCAGCTTTTAAAACACACTTAAAACACACTTAAAACATATTAGGAAGCACACAAACCTAACTCCTTTGCCATAACAGTCATGTTGAAAGATAACAAAATAAAAAAGCCTAGGGAAAACCCTAGACTTTTTTATGCGAAAAAAGAAGCTTAGTCAATATCTAAAATTATAACGTTAACGACGTAAGGCTCGATTCTGTTCGTGTTTTAAATCTAAACGAATACGTTCAAGTGATTCAGCCAACTCAGATAATTCATCATCATAGTTCATATCTATTCTGTTATTTAAATCGCCACGACTAAGTCTACGAGCACTGCGAATCAACTTACGAATCCCACGTGTCAATATTTCACCAACTGCTAGTGAAAGCACAATCGAAGTCAGTAAGGTTGCTAAAACAGGCAAACCAGCTTTACGCAGCAAAGCAGCAAACTGCTGTCTAACGCTTTGGTTTCTTACACCTGAAAAAGATGCACCCATCACAACACCATTCTTTTCTAGTGTTCGACTAACTATCGTAATATTCGGATCAGTTGGGTGTGGGAAATAACGTGTACCACCTAGTTGCAACGGATAACTATCTCCCAAGGATGCAATAACATTTGGGCTAAACTCACGTGCAAAGTTTGGTTGACTTGACCACAATGAGATCACACGTCCAACATCATCTGCTATGGCTACAAAACGTAAATCTTGTGATGTTTCAACTCGATTTAGTCTAAGCAAATTATTTTCAATAATACTACGATTTCTATTTGTATCTAAACGCTCAAAAAAGAGGTTGTCAGCGATTGTATTGGTAATAACTTGACTAGGTTTTGTAATTGCATCGAGCATATTTGCGCGCAACAAAGGTTGTAAAATCAAAAACAACGTCAACAAACTACCAAGTACTATGAGTCCTGCAGGTAATAAAGACGCAAGCGTAATTTTAGAACGCAAACTAACACTCGACGATCCTGAACTCTCTTCTTCTCGACGGCGCTCAGCTTCATCTGCTGGCTCATACTGAGCTTTTAAGCTTGAGTAGGCCTCACGTATGCCTGCAAAATCAGGTCTATTTGGTGTCTCAAAAACATCGTTGTTATTAAGATTTTTGTTAGGCTTATCAAGCTCTTTGTCGTCTTCAAAAGCATCAAAATCATCCTCAACTCTTTCACGATTATGATTTGACTCAACCTCAGAAACAGACTTTCTGCCAGCGTTGCTCGTAAGACGTTCATCACCAGCAAATTTGCTTTCATCTAGTTGTGCGTCACGCTTAATGCCTAAAGGCTTCGGCTCATCACCACCAATAGGTGTTTGCTTGTGTGCCCCAGCAAATGTCAGTTTTGAGCTGACTTCTGTAGCATAAAACTTGCTATACGCAATCAAACCAACTTTACGAAATTGTGTTTCGATTGCTGTTGCTTTTTGTTCTGAAATAGGCTTTGTAATAACCCTTGGTAAACTTTCGAGTAGTCGTTCTGCTTTTCGCTCAGATAGTTTAAGCGTGCGCTCTAAGGCTTTTAAAACCTTATCCTTTCTATCTCGTCTGTAATCGACTAGCTCTACTACAAATCTAGACATAATAACCTTGCTCCTCCCAAAGAGTATGCGTTCTCCAAAACGCAGTCTCTTTCCTCGCAAAACACATGCTAGAGGATAAAGTTGCTCTGGCTATGAGATTATGATGTAGATTTGTAAGATAATCTTCAGATTTGAGACCTTCAGCTAACAAGTCGCTTACAGTCAGGTAACATTTCAGTAATTTTAGACCTTCAAATTAGCTAGAAATATCAAAGCATTCAGTATGCTTGCTTTACCCTAGTTGCTTTTAGATGCATTATCAACAAATTGACTAACCGTAGTTATGAGTGTTTTTAACCTGACAGGCTTGCTGATATAGGCATCAAAACCCAAATCAAGGAGTGCTTGTTCATCACCTGCCATAGCAAGAGCAGTTACAGCAATGACAGGGATGTGCTCGAGCCCCGTACTCTCTCGCAGATGCTTTAGCACCTCTTTTCCACTCATCTTAGGCATCTGCACATCTAAAAGAATTAAAGCTGGTTGAAGCTTCTCAGCTTGTTCAATGCCTTCTTTACCACTATTTGCAGTTTTCACCTTATAGTCTTGAGACAACAACATATCATGCAATAACCGTAAGTTTATTGCATTGTCATCTATAACTAAAATATCAGTTTTACTCATACTATCTTTTTAATCCTACTAACTTTTTAATCCTACTATCTAAGGATTCTTCCTTAAGCTGGCTCTAGAGGTAAGTGACTCTACAAGACATTCACTTCTATAGCTTGTTAAGTATAGCTTGTTAAGCTCCTGCCTAGAAACTAACCCTATAGATATATACAGATATATACGCATCAACCATATAATTTCACAGCATTAGACCTAAAGGAAATTATTCACGGGTGTTTTTCATCCTTTATAAGGCTACTTGCCATTAAACTATCATCAAAATAGCTTAATACTTTAAGATACCTTAATATTTTGCATTATGCCAAAGATATCGGTTTAGTCGTTCTACTGAATGCATAGTAATTTGCTGATTATTGTTACCACTTAAAGACTTAACATCATCAAAGAAAATACTATCATCGAAAAAGGTCTTTAAGTCATCATCATCGGTCAACACCACAACTGTGCTTTGCTGACGAACATCATCAGCTAATGAAGCTGGCAGCTCTTCAATATTTTCTAACAAATCTGCAGCACTCATATCAGGCAATGCAAAATGACAAAGCAATAAATCTACCTGCTGCTGAGCAAGATGTTCAATTGCAGATTCACCGTCTTCACAAAAAAATAATTTATGTTCCGAAGAACTGAGTAGTTTTTTTAAAGCATTATCTTCTTCTACATAATCGCTTTCACCAACGAGTAGAATATTTGCAGATTTAATCTCTCTATAAATTAAGCTTGAAACTTTTTCTAAGAAGCTCCTTGAATCAAATGGCGACTTCAAAACAGCATCAATACCATGCCCCAATCGCATCTCTGATAGTTGCATCTCTGCTCGTCCCATTTCTGATAATGCATCTTGAGTATCTTGACTATCTTGACTATCCTGATCATCCTGGCTGTGACTATCTTTATCATCCGAAGCAACCAACAGCACTGGACATCGCTGTTGACTCACTTTCAGAAATTCAGATACTTCTTTAGCAAGATTAGTACTTTTGTGAATCGCTTCATCAATAATGATTAAATCCACACGCTTTGGTCTTGATAACTGCTCGATTAACACAGCAGAATCATTCGTAGCTAACACTCGATAATCACTTTGTTTTAGCGCTTCAACACTTTCCTTTAATTGTTCTGAATCTGATACAACAACTACACCAGGTCGCAATCTTGTATTTGCAAAATCCGTAAATTCATCATGAAGTGCCACTTGGCTATGCCCAAAAGGCAAGGTAAAGGTAAAGATACTTCCTTTACCTGCTAAGCTTTCAACCCAGATTTCACCACCATGCAGTTGAACAAAACGCTTGCTCAAAACAAGACCCAGCCCTGTTCCCTCATGTACTTTAGTTAAAGAACTATCCAGTTGTGAGAACTCTTGAAAAAGTTTTTCCTGATCTTCAGAAGAAATACCAATACCCGTATCGTGAACTTGTACTTCTAAACTGTCATCTCGTTCAAATGCCTTAATAATAACTTTCCCCCCAGCGGGCGTAAACTTAACTGCATTGGAAATAAGATTAAACAGCACTTGCTTTACTTTTCGTCCATCTACAAAAAGAGCATCAAGATCATTTGGAATATTTGTTTCTACCTGAACATCTGCCTTGCGAGCACGCTCTTTCATAATGCCAATAACACTGTCTACTAGCTCAGAAAGATTGTGCCTATCTCTGTTGAGATCCATGTGACCAGCTTCAATTTTTGAAAGGTCAAGGATATCATTGATGAGTGAAAGTAGGTGATCGCCTGATTTATATATATCTTCTACATACTGACTCTGTTTATCATTTAGATCGCCAAAGAGTTCTTCTTTTAAAAGCTCAGCAAAACCTAAAATAGCAGTGAGTGGTGTTCTAAGCTCATGCGACATATTGGCAAGAAACTCACTCTTTAAGCGGTCGGCTCGAGCCAACTCTTTATTTTGCTGCTGAACTTCCTCTTGGCGCAAGCGCAAATTTTCTTGCAAATTCAAACGGGTAATCACTGTGCCCACTTGTGCAGCAAAAACCTCTGCCATACTCACAGCTTCATTGCCAAAAACATCTGCTCGTTCAAAGTTATCAAGTGTCAAATAAGCCTGAGTAATGCCGTTCACCTGAACAGGAATCGCAAGCGAATCCATCACGGCACGGTGTCTTCCACCAGCATTATCAGCTAGCAACGTAGAACTTTCGGAAGTCGCTAAAGTATCTAGCTCTTGATTAATACTAAAGTCCTGAAAACGACTAGGCTCACTATCACTGTAATGCAATGCAATGTCGTCAGCACTGAACGATAAGCTTTCCATCGACTCAAGTTGATAATTCACAACCGCTTCATAGTGATAACGACCATCTGGTTTTAAAAGCAAAAGGCTACTAGCTTGACTATCAGGAATCACATCAACAGCACGGTTCAACAATTTTTGATAAAAGTTTTGTTGGAAACCATGCTGCAAGCTCTCACTTACAAATTCAGAAAGACCCTGACGAAACTTTTGTTGGAGCTCGAGCTCCAAGGTCTTAGCTTCCAAAGCATCATTTTGTTCTTGAAGGTGTTGACTTGTTTTTAAAAGTTGCTGATCAACCAAGCTCATCTGCGCGGTAGGCATATTGCTAATCGATAAACGCTCACCACGCCTGAGCCTCCGAATATCTTGACTCAAACGATTAAAACCACTGCTAAGATCACTTCCTGATAGATGCAAACCATATAAAATACTAGCTATAGTGAACAATAAGCCAGCTAAAATAATCAGATTCAAAGCACGTTGACTAATCTTAAGAAGCCTTAAATGGTGCTCCCTATCAACCCGAATCGCTTCACTTAGGGCAGCAATACTCTCATGCAAGTTTGGAATTTCTGACCTTGCTATACGCAATTTATCTGATTCTTCAGTATTACCATTTGCAAGTGCCGTTACAAAGCCAAGATCCATGTCGATAGCTTTGGCAATATCATCTTGTAAGACCTCAAAATTTGAGTGGGAATGTAAAATTTCTCGAAGTGATGACTGAGCATCAATTATGGCGCTACCATCTAATTCAAAAGGCTCTGTACTAGGAGGACCTAAGAGAAAAGCCGTTGATTTGATAAAAGCCTCACTGACTTTTGTGGACAATTTACCAAGCTCAATGCTAGCCTCAGAGCTATCAAAAATATGACTTTCATGCTTGTTGAGATTACTAGAAACAGTAAAAAAAGCAATAGCGAATAAACAAAACACCACAAAAGGAAGAAAAAAGAGCACTTGCCGATTAATATCGAAAGGCAATTGTGGTTGTGATGCTAATATTGCTTTAAATGCTAATTGTATGCGTTCTCTCAGCGCTGAAAAGAATTGAGCCATATTACTGTAGTTTATCTGATTTTATGTAAATATGCTTGGGTGGGTGCGCTCTTAGATTAGACCTAGATTAGAAAATTGTAAACAATGCATCTTAATCAACGGCTATAACTAAATAACTAAGCAAACCTAACAGCAAATTACAAGAATAAAGCCAGAATAAAGCCAGAATAAAGTACAAGAATAAAACACAAGAATAAAACAGAGCTAATAATCATGTTGAAAATCAATTTATATACTATATACCGAAGTATTGCAGGCGAACGCTTAGTTAGTCTGGATATCAAAGAAGGCTCGAGCCTCTCCCAAGTTCTCACGCAACTCTTTGCCCTACACCCCAAACTAGAACAAGAATTCCTAGATGAACACGGCGCTATTCGTGAACATGTGAGTATGTTCATCGCTGGAAAAGAAGTCTATGGCACCGATGGTTTGGAAACCAAATTAAGTAACAGTGACATCATAGATATCATCCCTCCCGTTGAAGGAGGTTAGTTAAAAGGGTTAAGTTAACAAAGCCTAAAGCTATTACAATCTACGAATCTTGTGAAAGTCCCCCTTATCAAGGGGATTTAGGGGGATTTATTGAAGTGCATACCCATCGGACTCAGAATCCGTTAGAGTCAGCATTAACTATGTCAAACTTCATCTGCCAAACCTGTGGCGTTCAATTTTCTGCAACCTCTACCCCACCAGCAACTTGTCCTATCTGCGAAGACGAAAGACAATTCGTACCTCAATCAGGTCAAGCATGGACAACTCAAGATAAACTGAGTAGTCAATATACAAACGACATAAAGCAAATTGCTACAAATCTTTATGCAATCAAAACAACCCCACGTTTTGCTATTGGTCAACAAGCTTATTTGATTCAAACGCCTGAAGGGAACATTTTGTGGGATTGTATATCATTGTTAGATCAACAAACAATTGGAACTATAAAAAAACTAGGTGGAATACGAACTATCGCCATCAGTCATCCGCATTTCTATAGCACGATGATTGATTGGGCCGAGACATTCAATGCAGACCTTTTTATTCATCAGGCAGATAAAGCTTACGTGATGCAACCTAGCAGCCAGATTCAGTTTTGGGATGGAGGAAGGCTCGAGCTCCATTCTGAAGTTTCACTTATCAACACAAGGGGACACTTCGATGGTGCAACGGTCTTGCACTGGCCTCAGGGAGCAGATGGCAACGGTGCACTTCTCACAGGTGACATCATCGATGTAGCAGCAGACAATCGTTGGCTCAGCTTTATGTACAGCTTCCCCAATAAAATCCCACTTTCAAAAGCAAAAATTGAGGCAATCGTTCAATCCATAGATACTGTTTCCTTTGACAAACTATACGGTGCTTTTGGTGGCATAGTTCAAGAAGATGCAAAAGCTGCCGTCATTCGCTCAGCAGAACGCTATATTAAAGCAATCACTGACTGATTATGCAGATACCAATTCCCATCTGGTATCTATCCCATTAAATCAATCCATGCCATGATATTGCCTATGAAACCGATTATCGGCGTTCTTGCTCTACAAGGCGCTTTCCGTGAACATCGTCAAGCTTTAGAAAGACTAGGCACAACTGTACGTGAAGTACGTTTACCTGAAGAACTAGATGGTTTAACTGCCTTAGTTATTCCAGGTGGCGAATCAACCACCATGATTAAACTTATGGCACCTTATGGCTTTGATAAAGCATTGCCAGAGTTTGCTAAAACTGGCGCAGCTATCTGGGGAACCTGTGCTGGTGCTATTCTTATTGCTCAAGATATAGATGGTTTTCCTGAACAATACAGCATGAAACTTTTAGATATGACTGTTGCTAGGAATGCCTATGGTAGACAGGTTGCTAGCTTCGAAGCGCCTATTGAAAGTGAGCAATTGGATGATTCATTCAATGCTATTTTTATACGTGCGCCTAAAATCTTAAGCGTCGCTGATGATGTGGAAATAGTGGCAAGCTATGCTGAAAACCCAATCTGGGTTCGTAAAGGCAAAATCATGGCAACTGTCTTCCACCCAGAACTGAGCAATGACGATAGAATTCACGCCTACTTTTTGGAAACCGTTGCAGGTATAGAAACAATACCAACTA
>CALDTA010000128.1:0-7062 GCA_937924455.1 uncultured Deinococcales bacterium | reverse complement strand
TCGCTGGCAAGATAACCTAGTTCGGCTGTGTGAGGGTAGGCACTTCGACGAATAAATACAGCAAGGCTAAAGAGTACGCCAACCAATATGCCAAGTTCTACGCCTAATATGAGCGTAGCTATAAAGGTAAGCACCAGTGTCCAACCATCCACTGCTTTGAGTTTAAATAAGTGCTTGGCTGTTTTTATGTCAATGAGTCCGTACACGGCTACTAAAACGATTGCTGCTAAAACTGCTTTAGGTAAGTAGTAAAAAAGTGGTGTTAAAAAAAGCAATGTAATGATTACGAGTAACGCAGTAACTAAAGCAGCGAGTGGTGTTTTTGCGCCTGATTGATAATTGACTGCTGTACGTGAAAAACCACCTGTGACGGGGTAGCCTTTAAATAAGCCACCAACGATATTGGCAAGACCTAAGCCAATAAGTTCAGCATTGGCATTTAGCTTGTACTTTTCTTTGGAGGCGATAGATTGCGCCACAGCAATTGATTCCATGAAACTTACAAAGGCTATGGTTAGGGCTATGGGTAACAAAGCTTGTATGTGGCTAATGTCAATAGCTGGCATTGAAACGGTTGGAAAGCCTGTTGGCACACTGCCGACAATTTGCACTGCGACATTTTCTAGCCTAAAAAAGTAAACGGCGAGTACGCTAAGCACTACGACGACTAAGGGGGCAGGGAAAGACTTTGATAGTTTTTTTAAGGTTATTAATAGGACGATACTAACGATACCGATAGCTAGGCTATATATATTGGTGTTTGGGAGCTGGCGGGTGAGCTCGAGCCCAGTTTCAAACACACTATGCCCTCTGGGAATGTTTAGCCCAAATAGGTGTTTAAGTTGACTGATGCCAATAATTATAGCAGCAGCCGATGTAAAGCCACTGATAACAGCGTGTGACAAAAAGTTCGTGATGAACCCTGCTCTGAGTAACCCAAGAACAAACTGAATCACACCCACCATGATGGCTAGTAGTGCTGCCAAAACAATATAGTTTTCAGTGCCTGCCTCTGCAATTTGTGAAATGCCCGATAGTGTCAGTAATGAAACGATGGCA
This sequence comes from uncultured Deinococcales bacterium, assembly GCA_937924455.1. Lineage (GTDB taxonomy): Bacteria > Deinococcota > Deinococci > Deinococcales > Trueperaceae > CALGZD01. Next base: position 6,003 of record CALDTA010000128.1, on the reverse strand, counting down.
ACAGGTCCGACTGCAAGGTGTTTTGAAGAGCCGAAAATAGCATAAATGATTAAAGGAATTGTTGCGGAGTAGAGTCCTACTGCAGGGGGTAAGCCAGCAAGAAGAGCGTAAGCCATCGCTTGAGGTACAAGCATGACGGCAACAATAAGCCCCGATAAAATATCGGGGACTAAATCTTCCTTTTTATAATTTTTTAACCAGGAAAGTATTTGCACAAGTTATATTCAGGCGGGTGTTAGCTGGCTAGACATTACCCAAGCAAGATAGCTACCCTCAAGCTCTTTAACATCGTATCCAGCTTGTCTCATGGCACTAGCTACTGGACCAACTCTTGCACCTGTACGGCAGTGCATGATGATGGAGGTGTCTTTTGACACTCTATCTAAGTTCCACATAACACGACCACCATGTAGCTGTATTGCATTCGGTATGTGCCCTTCAAGGTACTCGTTCAAGGCACGAATATCTAAGATGTATTCAGCATCCGTATTTAAGGTTTCAGCTTTTACAAAGTCAATCGTTTCAGTAGCTTGGTTGCCTAGTGATGTCACATAGCCTCCAACATTGTCTATACCAACTCGTGCCAACTGGTCACGCATAGTAGTTGCTTCTTCTTGATTATCTGCAAGAAGTAATAGAGGTTTTTCTTGATTTTCTGGATCAATAACCCAAGCAGCCCATCCTGTGAAGCGTTTACCAGCAGGGATGTTGATGCTACCTTTTACGTAGCCCTTTGCAAATTCGTCTGCTGTACGTGTATCGATAAGTTGATTTGTTTCAAAAGTCTTTAATTCAACTAAGCTATCTTTTTGCTCTAAAATTGGTCTTTGTCCCAGCAGCTCTGGACCTGCACGGTTCCAACGTTTCATGCGCCCAAAGTAAATAGGAGCATCAGGCTGACCATCAACCAAGTTGTCTATAAAACCTTGCTCATCACCTTCAGCAAGAAAGCTTGACCACCAAGCAAAACGTTTTTCATAGCCAACCGTAGAACTTGCAATTGCGCCTAGTGCCTTACCACAAGCACTACCAGCACCATGACCAGGCCAAACCTGAATGTACTCGGGCAAGTTTAAAAATTTCTCTTGTAAGCTTTTGAACATCAGACTTGCCATTGGTCTACGTGTATCAACTGCACCAGCGGACTCATCCAATAAATCAGGTCTGCCTGTATCACCTACAAAGACAAAATCACCACTTAGCAAAAAGCCAGGTAGGTCTGTAGTAGCGCCATCCGTGACCAAAAAGGAAATGTGTTCAGGAGTGTGTCCTGGTGTATGTAAGACTTCTACTTTTATATTACCAATTTGAATGAGGTCACCATCTTTGACACCTTCGTGCTCAAAACGGTACTGCCAATCTTCGCCACCCTCATCACTCAAGTACAGCTTTGCACCAGTTGCGAGTTCAAGTTCTCTACTGCCAGAGAGGTAATCAGCATGAATATGTGTTTCGGTCACTGCAACTATGGTCATGTCGTTGGCAGCAGCTTCATCTAGATAAACCTGAATATCTCTGCGTGGATCGACAATCATGGCTTCGCCAGTCTTTTGGCAGCCTACGATATAGCTTGCCTGCGCTAAGCTTTCGTCATAAATTTGTTTGAATAACATTGTTTAATTTGCCTCCATTTTTTGTGAATCACTATCTTTCTGCTATCTTTCTGCTATTTTTTTTCTATTTTTCTGCTATTTTTCTTCTAACTTATTTTTCACTTAGCTTTGTACCTACACGGTATTTATATGGTATTTACATGGAATTTATACGGTATCTAGATGACACTGATACAGCGCACGAAATACAGGGCGTTAAATGTAGGGCACTAAATACAGGGCGTTAAATGCAGGGCACTAAATACAGGGCACTAAGCCTCTAAAGAACTTTTCACAACTATAGCTTGCAAATAAGAAATATGCAAATAGCATATTGTTATCACTTTTATGTTATATTGTTATATTATGAAGGTTGAACATCTCATTGCTTTTTGCAGTGTTGCAAAATATAAAAATATAACGAAGGCAGCAAAGGCGCTTAAAACAAGTCAACCAGGCTTAAGTCGTCAACTTGCTGCACTCCAGCAATCTGTTGGGGAATTGCTTTATGAACGAACTGCTTTTGGGATTGAATTAACAAAGCATGGTGAAGCTTTGTTGCCACATGCCTGTGCTGTGGCACAGACTTTTCAGGAGGCACAAAACTTTTTAGGGGAAAATAAAAATCGTCGTACTGTTCTAAATGTTGGGGTGAGCTATCACCTTGCCCCATCGGTGACACCACGCTTGCTTAGTATTTTAGCAGAACAAAGAAAAAACATTGATCTTATATTTTATGAAGATTACAGCACAGCCTTGATTGATCAATTGCTTCATCGGCAGCTTGATGTTTGTTTTGTATTGCAACCAGAAAGTCAATTACCACAAGCGTTGGAAGCGTCAATTACTGTCTACGGAAATGATGCTATTGGATTTTTTATACACGAAGACCATCTGCTATATAACGAAGTCTATACGTCAATCACTGCGCTCAAAGGTGAAACGATTATTTTAACCAAGTCAATCTCAGCAGTATATAAAAACACTTTGGAAAGTATTGAAAGAAACAAAGTGAAGCCTGCTAAGTATGTTGAAGTTGGTAGCCCATCAGCGGTGCTATCTTGCGTGCAACAGGGTATTGGCATTGGTATTGGTCTAGCAAATTACCTTCCAAACATTACTACCAACACTGGTGTTAAGTTTGTTCAGCTTGATGAAGGTGGTGCGAATATCGCAAGTCTTTGTATTCACCATGAAACAGCCACGTTAGATTTTGCGAAGTTGGCAGCTATAGACCTTATTAAAAATAGATAAAGCAGTTCTACGATTAGCAGTTCCACGATTCACTGCAACAGCAGTGAATCGGCGAGCTTCGTAACGAGTAAGAACAAACTCACTTAGACTGTAAACCCGCTTAGACTGTAAACCCGCGAGAATTAAGTAAAAGTCGTATGACTGCAAATTTCTGGAAGGCTCTATTATGTGTCTTTTGCGTCTAGAACGCACTTTCTGTGCATTGAGGATTTGAGATTATAATCCGATACTGCACAAGCTACCATGTTCTGAGTTTTTATGATATTTGCGTCTGTGACAGTACTCTTGAGGTTTTCATTCACGCCTACATAGTACGCTTTATAAAGGGTCATACGTTTTTTATTGGACTCTCAAACCCGCTTAGACTGTAGAGTTGTTACGAGGAAATGCTAATAGAAAAAATCATCATAAAGCTGTAGATAGCAAAAATTGACATCACATTACGTACATTACGTCAAGTTGTGGCTTGACAAACTTAAAAGTTTAGAGCTAATATACCCCCCATGGATATTTTAACCGTCCTTAAACAACCATGGCCTTGGTATGTTTCAGGTCCCCTAATCGGCTTAACAGTTCCACTTTTACTGCTCATTGGCAACAGAACCTTTGGGATTTCCTCTAGTTTGAGGCATGTTTGTGCCATGATGCCCAGTAGTAAAAGTAGTAGAAATCCTTTCTTTAACTATGATTGGCGTAAAGAAGGCTTATGGAACTTGTTATTTGTTCTTGGCATCGTTCTCGGTGGCTTTGTTGCTGCTAGTTTTCTGGCAAATCCACAACCGTTAGAAGTTGCGTCTAGTACGAGTCAAAACCTTGCTGCGCTAGGTGTAGAAACAGATGGAAATTATGCACCGCAAAGCATTTTTAACTGGGCAAATCTGTTTACACTTCCAGGCTTCATTTTAATGATTCTTGGTGGGTTTTTAATTGGTTTTGGTACACGTTATGCGGGTGGCTGTACTTCTGGTCACGCTATTAGTGGTTTAGCCAATTTGCAATGGCCATCGCTGATTGCTGTTATTGGTTTTTTCATTGGTGGTCTTGTAACCACTCACTTTTTATTTCCAATTATTTTAGGGGCAGGAGGGTAGGTTATGGCTAGCATTACTTCAGAAAAAGTTGCGGTAGATAATCAAGGATCTGTGGATAGTCAAGGATCTGTGGATAGTCAAGTTCCTGCTCTAGGACTATTAGACGGATTACTCTTTATAGTGTCAGGTACAGTCTTTGGCATTATTGCTTATAAATCAGAGATAATCTCTTGGTATAGAATTCAGGAGATGTTTCGCTTTCAATCCTTTCATATGTACGGGGTGATTGCTTCTGCGGTAGTTGTTGCTGCACTGTCACTCTGGTTGCTGAAAAGAACGGGTGCAAAAACCTTTTTTGGCGATGATATCTCTATTAAACCAAAGTCGCCAACGGTGACAGGTAACTTGCTTGGTGGAACAATTTTTGGTTTTGGTTGGGCTATGACAGGTGCATGTCCTGGTCCGCTTTATGCACTGGTTGGTAGTGGGTCTAGTGTGTTCATTGCTGTGATATTGAGTGCGCTTTTAGGCGTTTGGGTTTATGGTTCAGTTAAGCGCTATCTTCCGCATTAAACTTATACCAATTCCGCTTAAATCCGTATTAAAGTCTGAACGTATTTTTCGCTAATACTCCTGCAACAAAGCGGAATATGGTTGAGCACCTGACGGTTTTAACTCAGTCTTTTATTACATGTATTTTCGGACACGGTATTAGCTCGGAATTTTGAGATTGAACAGTCACTCTAGATGAAAAGGGGGTGGCTGTTTTCATTTTGTAGGTTCGGGGTTATGTTTATACAGATTTTATAGTTGAGCGGGTATAATCAGACATATTGATATCTGTAAGACGATATGATTGAAAATTTAAAAGAGTGAAATTAGCAAGGAAGTAATAATGGAAGTAATAATGTTTCAATTCAAACTAACTCATCGGACGCTGATAAAATTATTATCAATTAGTTTTGCGATAGTGGTAATTGCATTACTTGGGGGTTGTGTAAAATCCTTAGATAATGCTTCAAAGGCTTCAGTCAAAACAACTCAAGACGGTGTGATTAATGGTGTGATTAATAAAAGTGTTGCTGAAAGTCAAGAAGCTCAAATTGAAGCTAAGATTCAAAATGTAACTGTTCAAGACCTTGCCAATGCATCTGGGGATTACTTGATTTTGGATGTGCGAGAGCAATGGGAATACGACCAAGGGCATGTACCTGGTGTCACCCTGATTCCTATGGGGCAATTAGAACAACGCATTTCAGAATTACCAGATGACAAAGCGCTTTATGTCATTTGCCACTCTGGTGTTCGCTCGGCTAAAGCGAGTGATATGCTTTTGCAAGCAGGTAAAAAAGATATACGTAATGTTCTTGGTGGAACAGTAGCTTGGGCGCAAGCAGGTTTGCCGATAGAGCGTTAGGCTTTCATACCTACTGCTAAGAATACGCATACTAAATAAATGCGAATCAAAGATGACTCTAAAGACGAAGCAAAAACTGATAAAGGCTGTTAAAGATAACTATTAAAATGAGACCAAACATGATTTCACTCGTCGCAAGACACCAGATTCTTTCTGTTTTGCGAGATAGACGCACGCTGATATCTGCTATCATCATGCCTTTTTTGATTTTGCCACTGATGATGTTAGGTTTACCGCTGCTTATGGGTGGGCTTTTTGAACGTGAGGCAGAAACTGTTAGTGCTATTGCGGTAGTTGGCAAAGAGCATATGCCAGATGCGCTTATCAATCTAATTGAAGCGAACAAAGTTGTCTTGACTGAGGTTGATGACCCTTATGCATTGGTTGAATCTGGTGATTACTTGGCAGCGCTTGAGATTCCAAGTGGCTTTAGTGAGACTTTAAGACAAGAAGGGCAAGAAGGTGAACGACCAAATTTAAAGCTCTACAGTAAGCTCACAAGTATGCGCTCAGAGTTGATTTCTGGAAAATTAGAGCAGGCTATAAGTAGCTACGAAGATGAGGTTGTGGCGGGTAGATTGGCGCAGGTTGGTTTGGACAGAAGCGTTTTGCAACCTCTAAGCATTGAACGAATAGATGCTAGTTCGGAGGCTGAGCGAAACTCTGGAATGCTAGCTTGGTTGATTCCTTTCTTTATGATTATGTGGAC
>CALDTA010000127.1:0-4008 GCA_937924455.1 uncultured Deinococcales bacterium | reverse complement strand
CATCTAACCAATCATTTAACAAGCCTTGTAAAATAACCTCAAAGCCTTCATTCATAGCTAGTTCTCTATCAAATGCATCAACGACAGCTACACCTTCATTCTTTGCTTGTTCAACGATAAAATCCTGAATTAGACGAATTTCAGTAAAATGATTTAGATAGCGATTTGACTTTCGCTTTACACTACTCTTCTGACGTTTCTCAAAATTCTGACGGTGTTTATCCTCATCTGTTTGTACAAAAACGAGTTCGATAATCGTGGCATCTTCTAACTGCTCTAAAGGCATAAAGCCAGGAACGATGTGAACACCTTCCATAACTATAGAGACATTTTCTTCGTAGTTACGTTGCAAGATAGCCCAAAGTGCCGCAGATACTTGTTGCACTTGGCTCTGAAAAGCACGCTGTACTCGCTTCGTCTTGACTCGGTCAACATCTTCTCCAGGTAAAAGTTCTGTTTGCCACGCTGCAAAGCTCGAGCTGTGCAAAATTGAGCTCAAATCCGCACTAATTAGGGAACGTAGCGCCTGACGGATAGAATCTGACGAGACTAGTCTAGCAATCCCTAAGCGGTATGCAATCTCAGCAGCAAGCGTCGATTTACCTACCCCAGAGGTCCCACTAATCAAAACAATAATAGGTTTTTGACTTGTTTCAATTTCTTGCATCAGCAAATAGCGCTGAGCAAAGCTTGGACCTGCTTTATCATTGAGTTCATATTCGATAACTTGTTCTAAGGTCTTACTGTCTATGACATCGGGCTCGAGCCACAGGCTCTGCTCCACTTCTCTCGTTATCGTAAATGCCATCTCCGAATTTAAACCAATTGCTATCAACGATTTTGCCAAAATGCCATGCGAAAAAGGCAACACCTGCCCATCGCTTTGGGAAATCTGAATTGTTTGCTGTTTTCCAGATTCAAAACGCAAACGCGCATTGCTACCCATACGCTTTTCAATTCTGTCACTCAAAATACTATTGAGGTAACTTTCAGTTATCTCCTCTAAACCCTGAGTACGTAAATCAGAACGCAATTGATGGGCAATATCATAAGCATCTTTAAAGGCTATACCCTGCTTTTCAAGTCTTTGGCTAATTGCCCGTCTTGAATATTCTTCACTACCTTTTTGTTTTTTGATTCGCAACGGTATAAAGGGAGGCGTTTGACTTAAGAAACGTTCGGCTATGGTTTTATCAGCTTGTTTTAACAGTGCTTCTTCAAACCATGTCATGAGCGCTATAAACTCTACATTTTTTTCTGGACGAAAGTTTTTTAGGCAGGCTCGAGCTATGTCTACAGCACCATCAGTATCCACACCAATACTCTGTAGATTCTCAATAATAGATCCCAATGACCACTTATAACGGTCACCCTCTCTATTAATGCGTAGTTCTTTACTCTTACTGTTCATATTTTTATACTACTCATAGCTACTCATAGCCTGAAACCAATACTAACTGTACGTCGTTACATGAAGCCTAACAGTTTTAGCATGACAAGATTTATACGCTAGAATACCAAAAAGCATAAAGAAGCACTAAACAGCAAGACTGTTCACTACTTAAGCTGTATCAAATTAAGCTGTATCAAATTAACTCGCATCAAATTCCCAAGACCTATCACTTTGACCCACCATAACATCCAAAAGATTCTTGATGATATTTCCTGTCAAACCCCATATAACATGCTCTTCGTAAGGATAGTAATATAATCTTCTAGAATAGCCGTTAAGATGCCTATCTTCTGAATAGGGCACAATCGTTTTCAACTCACTTAAAGTAACCGTAAATACTTCTTCAACCTCATCTTCATTTAAAACAAGCTTCTGAGGTTCTACTAAACCAACAATAGGTGTCACCACATAACGAGCTGGTGAAGGATGTTGATCCAACTCTCCTATGATTTCTACAGTAGTAGCTTGAATCCCTACCTCTTCATTGCTCTCTCGTAAAGCCGCTTGTATAAAATCTTCGCCCTCGTCTAATCGCCCACCTGGAAATGCAATCTGCCCTGCATGACTCGAAAGTTTTGAAGAGCGCACTGTAAATAGTAGTTCTAAATCATCTTCTCTTTTAATCAAAGGTACAAGCACTGCCGCACGACGAAAACCTTCAAGCGTCATAGACTTTGGCTTATTACCTACTAAACTAGTCTTTATTATTTCTATACTAGACATATCAACTTTCTAAATGCTCGGCAACTCGTTCTCCAAGACTATCTCGCAAAGCGATTTCAGGCTGCACTTTGTGACTTCTTGCATAATCAACAACTGCTAAAAGCATCTTCCCTACATCTTGAGTATCTAAAGCCTGTTCAAAGTTTTGACGCACTTCAGCTTCATCTACCTTTGCCCACGCAAGCTTTTTACCTAACTCGACAGCTTGCATCATTGAAGGCATACCGCTAGGCACTTGCTCAACTACTGGTGCGGCTTCTTTACCTTCTTTTTCCCTAGCTTTAATCGCATACCAATTTCTAACAACCTCATCAGCATCAGCTACATCAGTATCTGCAAAAATATGCGGATGCCTACGAATAAGCTTGTCTACAATGCCTTTCTCAATCATTTCGTAACTAAAACGTTCTGTCTCTTCAGCTATCACCGTGTGAAAAGCAATTTGCAATAAAACATCGCCAAGTTCTTCAACAATGTGTTCAGTGTCATCTTTACTAATTGCATCAACAGCTTCATAAGCCTCTTCAAGCATATATTTTCGCAAAGAATCATGCGTTTGCTTCTGATCCCAAGGACAGCCATCTGGTCCACGCAATTGACGCATAATGTTTAGAAGGTCATTCATAGCTTAAGTCTAACGCATGAAATACAAATCAGACAGGTTGTACCTTGTGCTAGCAGCGTTTCCACGAAATAACTGTACACACTGAGTGGCTTTATTCTTACTGTGTGTTTTTCACAGACACTCGTTACGAAGCTCGCCGATTAACTGCTGTCGCAGTTAATCGTGGAATTGCTTTAGGATTCGCTTTTGACTTTGCCTGTAATCCGCCAATAAGCCATCCGTCAACCCTAACAGAAACAAAAACTCCCCCTTCCTTTGTAAAAGTTGGGGGATGGATTTCGCCTTTAGCCCCTTCCTTTTTTAAAGGTAAGGGGTTGGGGATGCATTCCGCCTTTAAACACTCTGCTGAGGTCGCCTAAACAACTTAGCCACCATAATCCCCACCCAAAATATAAGCGCCAAGGCTATCACCGCAACATAATCAATAATCGGAATCCGAATAATCTCATTCAAATTCTCCCAGCCACGCCAATTATAAATGCCAAGCACAAACGCTATGTACCCTGTCAATAACAACAAACGAGCATTCCTGCCAAGCCCTAAACCATGCATCTGTGTAATGACAAAAATACCACCAAAACCAAAGAAGAACATCGGCCAGAAACCTTCAAGTCCAGCTTGCATAATCGCAACTAAAGTACCGTGAATAAGCACAATGAATTCGAGGGCGAAGGTCCAATATCTATTGGTATGCGCTCTAGTGAACATTAACGAAGCTTGCAACATAAGCAGCAAAGTATAAAACGTACCAATCAAATGCCCTGAAGTAGAAACCATCGGATGATACCAAAAGGTATAAATAACTGCCCAAGAAAAGAAATAGCCATGATACTTTCTTGCAAAACGCATAACCTCTTTGCCGATAGGTGCTTTCTTACCCCACACCAAACCACGGCGGTTATTCTCCATTAGTAGAACCCAAACAAGCAACACAATTACGGAGCCTTGAGAACTAAGAATAGAAACATCTTGCGCTAACCCGTCATACCAGATGTGTGTCTGGAGTAAGTGCAGCATAATAAAAAATGCATTGACACCAAGCGCCCAAATATTCAGCTTATGCAAACCATTGGTGTACTTTTTGACGTATTTCTGTCCGTACCAAATCAAACCAAAAATAGCGAACTGATGCGCTAAATAAAAGGTCCAAGCCGTAAACCTAGACATAAAGGTAGGGTCTGGTAGCTTCCAAAAATAATGTGCAAAG
>CALDTA010000126.1:0-10910 GCA_937924455.1 uncultured Deinococcales bacterium | reverse complement strand
ACGAGAACCAGAGTTAACCATAATAAATAGCGGGTTAAATGGCATATTCTCGTTAAAGTTTTCAAACACTGCATCACGTACTTCGTCAGTTGTGCCGTTCCAAAGGTTACAAACTTGCAAGTAACGCTCATGGTCGGTTAGGAAGCCACGCTCAAAAGCCTCAGTAATGAACTGTAGCTTCTCTTCAGCAACAGCAATGAGCTCTGCCTTCTTCTCTGGAATCGCCACATCGTCAATACCGATAGTAATGCCTGAAGTAGTAGAAAGCTCAAAACCGAAGTCAGTTAATGCATCAAGCAGCTTAGCTGTACGCTCAATACCAAGGCGCTTGAATGACTCAAGCACAAGACCTTTAAGTGCTTTCTTTTCATAGGCAGTGTCATAACGAACAATACCTTCAAGCATTTCATCACTAACATCGTTCGCAGAACCATCTTGCATAACTTCTTGCACAATACGTGCAAAGAACATACGACCAGGTGAGGTAACAACCTTCTCACCTTTGATCATGACACTTACAGTATCTTGCATGTCAATATCACCACGCTCAACCGCAAGTAGCGCCTCATCAACATTAGCAAAACGGTACTTGAGCTGACCTGCAGTTGTGTCTTCACCACTTAGGCGAATTGGGCTATTTAGATCAAGATCACCCTTGGATAGGTCTTTAAAGACAGAGTCAATTGAGCGGTAGCTCTTACCTGCACCTTTTGTACCAACATATACTTCAGTAAGCACATAAAGACCAAGAATCATGTCACGGCTTGGCATAACACTTGGCTCACCATTTGCTGGTGAAAGCAAGTTGTGTGATGCAAGCATCTGCAAGCGAGCTTCAGCTTGTGAGTACACAGAAAGTGGCAAGTGAATTGCCATCTGGTCACCGTCAAAGTCAGCATTAAAAGCTTCACAAACAAGTGGGTGAAGCTGAATCGCTTGACCTTCAACAAGAACAGGCTCAAAGGCTTGGATGCCTAAACGGTGCAATGTTGGCGCACGGTTTAATAGCACAACACGGTCCTGAATAACCTCTTCTAGTGCATCCCAAATCTCATCACGTGTATCACGATAGCGATCTAAGAGCTTGCGAGCACTCTTGATGTTGCTAACCACACCACGCTCTTCAAGAACCTTGAACAAGAATGGTTTGAATAGCTCCAAAGCCATACGCTTTGGCACACCACACTGGTGAAGTTTAAGCTGTGGACCCACAACAATCACTGAGCGTCCAGAGTAATCTACACGCTTACCAAGTAAGTTCTGTCTAAAGCGACCTTGCTTACCACCAAGAAGATCTGTAAGCGAGCGCAGTGCTCTATCAGAGCCTGGGTGAACCACAGCAGAACCACGACGACCATTGTCAATCAGTGCATCAACTGCTTCTTGAAGCATACGCTTCTCGTTACGCACAATCATTTCTGGTGCGCCTTGTTGCATAAGCTTCTTAAGACGGTTATTACGGTTAATCAAACGACGATAAAGATCATTGATGTCTGAAGTTGCAAAACGTCCACCATCTACCTGAACCATTGGTCTGAGTGAAGGTGGCATTACTGGCAGTGCATCCAGAATCATCCAAGCAGGATTGTTACCAGACTTGATAAAGTTACGAACAACTTCAAGACGCTTACGTGCTTTAGCACGCTTGTGACGGCTTGGGCTTTTCATTTCTTCAACAAGTTCAGCTTCAACTACTGTTAAGTCAGTTTCTTCTAACAAGTCACGGATAGCTTCCGCACCCATGCGTGCTTCAAAGTCATAGGACTCAATGAGGCGAACTTGACGACGAACCAAGTCAATTTCAACACGTCCTGAGATATCAGCCTTGACTTTGCCATCATCAGCAAGTTCATCACCTGGGAGGACACGATCACCGTTTACAACAATCGGCTCATCTTGATAGTCGTAGACTTGTGCTCTTGAAACAATGATACTCGCAGGCTCTGAAAGGCGCATAATACCTTTAGCGTCTGCATAGAGTTCCGTTTTTGGATCAATTGCACCAACAGCTTTATCGCCTTCGTTGAGCTGTGCACCATCACTAAGAAGAACGTGCATGGTTGGGTCGATCTCACGAGTGTCACGTCTTGCCCACTCGATTTCTAACGTAAGCTCAATATCTGTACCACGCTTGGTACTCTTAACGCTGTTGATCTTGGCATCACGAGGGATTTCTAAGTTAGTCCCTTTGCTAGCGCTGGCAAGTAAGCCACCTTCTGCAACAACTTCACCAATACCAGCTTCAACTGCCATACCTTTTGGAAGGAAAAAGCTGTTTAAAACCTTATTGCTCTCGCTATCACGAAGGTTAAGCAAGCCACCTTCTGTACCAATCGGGATAAGTTCAACAACACCCTCTGCTGGTGCTTTGAGCTTGTAAGCTGCAGCAAGTTCAGCAATCGGTGCGCCACCTTGGTAGCCATCTTCTTCAACCCAGTCTTTAACAGGAATTGTAAGTTGTGCTTTACGAAGTTCTTCGTAATCAAAAACTATTTTGCGAGGGAAGCGGTACTGCGCTAACCCAGTGATTTTACTTTTTACACCCTTAGCAAGTTGCTGTCCTGCTTCGACATAATCACCATCGGCAACAACTGCTTCTTCACCCATAGGCACAGTGTAGGTTTGCTGGTGACCATAGCGGAGCTGACGGTACTCATCATCTGTGAGTAGGTCACCTGTTTTAAGTGGTTTACCATCACGCAGTGCGCCCATTGGGTCAGTCACGATGTATTTACCGAAGTAAAGGACTTGCTCGAGCTGTGAAGTAGACAAGTTAAGAAGCGAGCCTACTTTACTAGGAATATCTTTTACAAACCAAATATGCGCACAGGGCGTAGCCAGCTCAATGTGCCCCATACGATAACGGCGCACACTAGACTTAGTAACTTCAACACCACAACGCTCACATACCTTACCTTCAAAGCGCTGGCGCTTATACTTACCACAAGCACACTCATAGTCCTTCTCAGGTCCAAAGATACGCTCGTCAAAAAGACCATCACGCTCTGGTTTGAGGGTACGATAGTTGATTGTCTCTGGCTTTGTAACTTCACCATAACTCCAAGAATGGATTTGGTCTGGTGAGGCAATTTTGATACTTATTTTATCGAATTCTCTCATAGCCCTCTCCTTTACCTGTTACCCTGACTATTGTTTTGACCGCGTCCACCACCATGACCACCACCATGTCCGCGTCCACCTTTACCGCGTCCACCGCCACCACTGCGACCTGTTTCATCAAAGATGCTTACAGGCTTATCTTTGCTATCAAGTACTTGGACATCTAAACCAAGTGAATGTAATTCTTTTACAAGAACCTTGAAGGATTCTGGAATGGTTGGTTCTAACACGTCATTACCTTTGACAATGGCTTCATAGGACGCATTACGCCCTTCGATATCATCAGACTTAATTGTGAGCATCTCTTGAAGTGTGTGGGCTGCACCATGTGCTTGCAGTGCCCAACATTCCATCTCACCAAGTCGCTGACCACCAAATTGGGCTTTACCACCAAGTGGCTGCTGCGTAATGAGTGAGTAAGGTCCAATTGAACGTGCGTGCATCTTGTCTTCTACCATGTGGTAGAGCTTCATCACGTACATCACACCAACAACAATTGGTGCATCAATAGCTTGTCCTGTCTTACCGTCATAAACAACCATTTTGCCTGTACGGGCGAGCTTGCGCTGCGCCTCGACTGCATCAAGGTCTTCTTCAACAATACCTAGTTTAGCTGAACGGACAATAACGTCTTGTTCACGCTTATCCATACTGAAACCTCTATCCACAAGTTCCTGATTGGAGGTTTCCCAGGCTTGCTCGAGCAAGTCCTTGATCTCATGCTCATTTGCCCCGTCAAACACAGGCGTCACATAAGAAACCTTATTTTTGTAAGCAGCCAAACCTAAGTGAGTCTCAAGAATTTGACCCAAGTTCATACGAGAAGGCACACCAAGCGGGTTAAACACCAAATCAACTGGCGTACCATCTTCTAAGAAAGGCATGTCTTCTGGCGGAAGAATTTTAGCAACCACACCTTTGTTACCGTGACGGTTTGCTAACTTGTCACCTTCTGTTAAACGGCGCTTCTGTGCAAGATAAACACGAACCATTTCCTGTACACCAGGCTTAAGTTCAACGCCTTCTTCACCACGCTTAAAACGAACCGTACGAAGTACGATGCCACCATCACCAGATGGTACACGCAAGCTAGTATCTTTAACTTCTCTTGCTTTTTCACCAAAGATAGAACGAAGTAGTCTCTCTTCTGGCGTAGGCTCTGTCTCACCTTTAAAGCTGGTATGACCTACAAGGATGTCACCTTGCTTAACTTCAGCACCGATACGAACTACACCATCTTCGTCCAAGTCACGAAGTGCGGCTTCCGAAAGACCAGGGATATCCCTAGTGATTTTCTCTGGACCTAGTTTGGTATCACGCGCTTCTTTTTCGAATTTTTCAATGTGAACACTGGTATAGAAATCTTTACGAACCAAATCTTCAGAAATCACGATAGCATCTTCGAAGTTATAACCATCAAAAGGCATGATGGCAATAAGCACATTCTGCCCTAAAGCCAAACGACCATGTTCCGAAGCAGGACCATCAGAAATGATTTGACCTTTTTTAACCTTGTCACCAACATTCACCATTGGTCTTTGGTCAATATTAGTGTTTTGGTTTGAACGCATAAAACGAATCAGAGGTTGCTCACGGTCAATCAGCTTTTCATCTTTGATGACAATCTTACTAGCATCCACATAAGTAACTTCACCCTCATGCTCAGAAATAGCTACTGTACCTGAATCAAGAATCACACGCTCTTCAACACCTGTACCCACAAACGGCGCTTCAGTCTTGATAAGCGGAACAGCTTGTGATTGCATGTTCGCCCCCATCAAAGCACGGTTAGCATCATCGTGCTCCAAGAATGGAATGAGTGATGTTGGTACCGAAATAAGCTGTTTAGGCGAAACATCCATATAATCAACGTTGTCACCAACATGAACCTCAGCCTCACCACGTCTACGGGTAATAACACGATCTTTTTCAAACTTACTGCTGTCTGTCAAAACAGTGTTAGCCTGAGCAATGATGTACTCATCCTCTGTATGTGCTGTCATGTAGATAACATCATCAGTTACTGTTTGCTTTTCAACTTTTCTATACGGCGCTTCAATAAAACCAAGGTCATTAATCTGAGCGTAGCTTGCAAGTGACGTAATCAAACCAATGTTTGCACCTTCAGGTGTTTCAATCGGGCAGATTCGACCATAGTGTGTTCTATGAACATCTCGCACATCGAAACCAGCACGCTCACGTGTTAAACCACCAGGTCCTAGTGCTGATATACGACGCTTGTGGCGAATAGCAGATAGAGGATTCACCTGATCCTTAAACTGTGAAAGCTGGCTACGTCCAAAGAATTCACGCAAAGCAGCCACAATAGGACGGTTATTAACGAGCTTTTGAGGTGTAGCAGCATCAGGGTTACCAAGCAACATGCGCTCACGAACCCCTCTTGCCATACGACCTAAACCAACACGAATTTGGTCAGCAACAAGCTCACCCACCGTGCGAATACGTCTATTACCTAAGTGGTCAATATCATCTTCACGAAGCGCTACCTCGTGTGCGCCACCACGCAATTTAATCTTAGTAAGGTGATGCTCGTCCTCTGAGGTTGTCTTTAATTTAAATAAGTACTGAACAGTTGGAATCAGCCCATAATCAACAAAGCGACCATCTTCAAATCCAAGTAAGGTACTTTGCTCGTAATCCAGACCCAGTTTACTGTTCATTTTGTAGCGACCTGCATCACCAAGGTCATAACGACGGGTGTCTGCAAGTAAACTATATAAGTAACCTGTTGCCTTATCTACTTTTGGAGGGTCACCAGGACGAAGCAAGGTAAAAAGACGAAGAAGCGCTTCATCAACACTCGCCCCACTATTACCATCCTCTTCAAGCGTTGCCTCAATAAAACTTTCGTGTCCCATAAAGAGATTGCGAATATCTTCATCACCAAAACCAAGTACACGTAACATAAGGGTGAAAGGCAACTTTTTCTTATTGACCTTCATCCACAAAACGTCACTATTATCAAATTCAATCTCAATCCAAGGACCACGCTTTGGCATTGGAATGATACTTGCCATATACGTTTTGCCTGCACCTTTTGGCGCAGAAACAAAGTAAACACCTGGAGAACGGTGAATTTGAGATACAATGACACGGTCAGCACCATTAACAACAAAAGAGCCATCTGGTGTCATGAGTGGCAAATCGCCAAGGAACACCTGATCTTCTTTAATCAAACCTGTATCTTTATGAACAAGCTGGAGTTTTGCAAACAAACTACTTTGATAGGTCTGATCTTTTTCACGACAATCTTCAGGCGTAAATTCAGGATCTTCTAAATAATATTCTAAGAAGTCTAAAACTAAACCTGTTTGACGTCCTCGTTCAGTCTCATCAATTGGAAACACTTCTTTGAAGGCAGCCTGCAAACCAAGGTTCTTACGATTTTGAGGTCCTGCACCATCCTGAAGAAACTTTCTGTAAGATTTAATCTGTACATCTGTTAGATTTGGTAGCTCGATAACCTCTCGAATGTCACCAAACTTTCTTATCTCACGCACACTGTTCTCCTTACATTCATTACATTCACACTAGTATTCAAACCGTACATACTGTAATATCTCTACTTCTGTTTCTTTAATATCTCTACTTCTTCTTTGCACTATCAAGCTCAGAAAAACTTACAGGCTTGATAGAAATCCCAATAAATAGTTACATCCACTAGCTGAAAAGATTATGGTGTCTTTTTCATGCAAGCAAATCGAAAAGAGGGTATACTATTCGTATACTCAACTAGATAAATAATTTTGATGTTATAGTTAAATAAATTTATTGCAAACAAACCCTAACATCCTGCCAAAGAGGGAACCATGAATTATCTTTTGGATTATTTTCATGCCAATAGAGCAGAAGGACTGTAAGTCCAGTCTAAAATCCATGTCCCATTTAATGTACTGGATATCTGAAACAGCAACATTGTTAGGCATTTCACTCTTTAAATCAAGTAAATACACCAAGAGGTTGTTTGTTCGCTAGATACGTCTTATATTGTTTGTTTAAGCTACTAGCATCTCTAGCTTAAACGCTCTTCTTATTCCACTATTAGTAACTATGCTAGTCATTGCAGTCTGGCTAGTCATACAGTCTGGTAAGTCATTGCAGTCTAGTAATAGACTAAATCACAACATACTTAGTTACTAAGCCCAATTAAAACTTTATTACTCGTATTTGGATAGATAACCGCTATTCGCTATTAAGATAATCACCGCTAAGATGACTACTGCTAAAATAACCTCTATCCAAAACAGTAAACACCATTATAAAAACAGCGTTTATGTATTGCATAGGGATGATATGCACAAATAAAAAAATTTTGAGGTAAGTCATCTTACAAACTCACCTCAAAACGTATCGTGTGTTACAAGAACACACTACATCCCAGTAAAACCTTACTTAAGTTCGATTGTCGCGCCAGCTTCTTCGAGCTTGCCTTTAATTTCGTTAGCTTCGTCTTGGCTAACGTCTTCTTTAACTGCGCCACCCTCTTCAACAAGTGCTTTAGCCTCTTTAAGACCAAGACCTGTGATAGCACGTACTTCTTTAATAACATTAAGCTTCTTATCGCCAGCGCTCTTAATAACAACAGTGAATTCAGTCTTATCACCGCCGCCACCAGCAGCGTCGCCACCAGCAGCAGGACCTGCAGCCATCATCATACCTGCTGGCATTGCAGCAGCAGCTTCAACGCCCCACTTCTCTTTAAGAGCATCTACTAAATCAACTAATTCTAAAACGGTTAAGCCGCTTAAACTTTCAATCATTGCATCTTTGTCAAAAGCCATTAGCTTTCCTCCTTGAGTTTATCTGAGTAATTCTGTAATACGGATACCAAGTTCTGTGGTGATGCTTCAAGCACGCCCACAAGTTGCTGCATTGGCGCATTAAGCACACCAATAAATTCGCTTAACAACTGCTCACGTGATGGGAGCTTCGCAATGTCACTTACACCAGCAGCATCAACAACCTTGCCTTGCAAAAATCCACCTTTAGCTACAGGTAGTTCTTTTGCATTATCTTTGGCATAGTCAGTAATTGCTTTGGCAGGAGCAACAGGATCGTCGCCAACAAGAACAAGTGCAGTTGGTCCTTTAAATGCATTTTCGTCAATACCTTCAACACCATCTTCATTAAGCACATGCTTAATAAGCGTGTTTTTAGCAACGAAAAGCTGACCACCAGCATCTCGAACCTTGCGACGCAACTCTCCAAGTTCACCAGCAGTTAGGCCTTGGTAATCCACAATAAAAAAGGTCTTTGCATCTCCTGCAAGTAACTCGCGAAGTTGATCAAGAACCATATTATTTCTTGGATTTGCCATACAAACCTCTCGAAAACGGATGAACACTATGTTCATCACTAAGCTATAAACGCGAAACGTAGCCCGCTATTAGCACATGCTAACAACTATGACCGTCTCGGCAGGATCTTTAAACCTGGCAGGTCCCTGCTGTCTCAAACGCCATTAAATAAGGCGGTAGCCGAACAATTCACATTCAGCACTACGCACCGGGATGCTAATTACTAAAGACGCACTTACACTACTACAAAGATACTTGTACAGGAATACTAGGTCCCATTGTAGATGTAATGTACATGTTTCTGATAAAAATACCTTTGGAAGATTCAGGCTTGGCACCTTCAACTGCTTTAGTCAGTGCAACAAGATTTTCAGTTAACTGCTCAGCAGAGAAACTTGCCTTGCCAATTGGAGCATGAAGAACACCTGTTTTGTCATTGCGGAATTCAATCTGACCAGATTTAAGTGCTTTTACAATATCACCAATATTTGGTCCGACAGTACCAGCTTTAGGATTCGGAAGTAAACCTTTTGGACCTAATACACGACCCAATTTACTACCGATAGCAGCCATCATATCTGGTGTTGCCACAACAGCATCAAAGTCAAACCAGCCACCGCCAACTTTTTCGACCATGTCATCATCGCCCACAAAGTCTGCGCCCGCATCTCTTGCTTCACCTTGTTTTTCACCTTTAGCAAAGGCAAGTACACGTACTGACTTACCAGTTCCGTGTGGTAACGCAACTGTACTACGAACATTTTGATCAGACTTCTTAGCATCAATACCAAGACGAATATGTACTTCTACAGTCTCATCAAATTTTGCAGTTGCTAACTCTTTTACAAGGTTACTTGCTTCTTCAACACTATAGATTTTATCAGCTTCAACTTTTTCCGCTAAGCTGCGATATCGTTTTCCATGTTTAGGCATCAGGCATACCCTCCACAATGATTCCCATAGAACGTGCAGTACCAGCAATAATACGACCTGCTGCTACTTCGTCATTTGCATTTAAATCTGGTTCTTTTGTTTTACCAATTTCTACACACTGTTCCCACTTGATTGTAGCAACTTTGTTTTTGTGTGGCTCACCAGATCCTTTAGGAATCTTAGCTGCTTTTTTCAAAAGATCAGCCGCTGGTGGTGTTTTGGTAACAAATGTAAAACTACGATCTTGGAAAATGGTAATTTCGACAGGAATAACAAATCCCTGTTGAGCCTGTGTAGCAGAGTTGTACTGCTTAACAAATTCCATAATGTTTGCACCATGCTGACCCAATGCTGGACCAACTGGTGGGGCTGCTGTTGCGCCACCCGCAGGTAGCTGCAACTTAACAATGCCTGCAACTTTTTTCGCCATAATTCCTCCTAAGCTCCCTCTAAAGCTACGGCGTAACTAGAGAGGTCAATCGCTGAAATAAAAACCTAAAATAAAAAATAAATCTAAAAATGAACGCTATGTTCTCGTAATTTGTGAGAAGTCGAGTTCTACAGGAGTTTCACGTCCGAAGATAGATACAAGAACTTTGACTTTTGCTTTATCAGCATCTAAATCAGAAATTACACCTGTGAACTCAGCAAAAGGACCTGCGGTAACTTCTACCATATCGCCAACTGCAAAACTGACAGCGACTTTTGGCTTCTCTTTTGCACCTGCAATCCCTACTGAACCCAGCATACGTGCTTCTTCTTCTATAGATAAAGGTACAGCCCTTGTCGCAGTGCCCACAAAACCTGTCACGCCAGGCGTATTACGTACAACTTCCCAAGCTTCATTTGGCTCATCAATATTGTCGCCAAGATCCATCTGAACAAAGACGTAACCAGGGAAAAGTTTGCGCTTAACAACTTCTTGTGTACCACCATCACGATGTTCCATAGTTTCTTCTGTTGGAACAATCACTTGATATACCTTATCTGCCATACCAAGAGAACGCGCACGATGCATGACGTTTTCACGCACTTTATCCTCGTGTCCTACATAGGTATGTACGGCATACCACTCAATACTCATGTTTGCATCCAATCTTTCGTAATGGCTATCAACATTAAAATAATAAAATTATCTAAACAAACGACCGATTAAAGCACCAATTGTACGGTCAGTAATCAGTAAAAATAGCGCAGTCAGGAGCACAAAAACTAATGTCGCTTGTGTCGCCTGAATCACTTCGTCTCGTGTCGGCCAAGTGACGCGACTGAGTTCTGCTCTTGAATTGCGTAAATATTTAGTCATTGACTTGAACATAGATATAGTCCTTCTACTCCTAGGATAAAGAGCTTAGCAAGAGGAATTCAAGCCTCTTGCTAAGATGTAAATCCAGATTTTTAAGAGCTGATACCAGTAACAACGCCAGCGCCCACAGTACGACCACCCTCACGGATAGCGAAACGTAGACCATCTTCCATTGCAATTGGTTTAATCAATTCAACATTTAATTCGACATTATCGCCAGGCATAACCATCTC
>CALDTA010000125.1:0-4651 GCA_937924455.1 uncultured Deinococcales bacterium | reverse complement strand
ACTGCTGCGATTGCGGTGTTTTTCCAATCGAAGATTGTGCCACCTACATCAAAGAAAAGTGCTTTAACTTCTTGTGCGTTGTGTGCATTGCTACTGTTGCTCATAGGTCACTCCTTAGGATACTTGTACTTACTTGTATACCACGTAGTGACTTTAAATAGGTTGTTGGAATTAAGTTTGCTAGTTATCTATTGAGTTAAACTTGTTTGAGAATACGCCAAATTTTGAGTTGGTAATACCTTACTGTTTATGGCGATTTCTCTCTGTTTTTCAAAGTGAGACTGAAATTCGTATAACATTGTATCCCAATCGCTTGGCGCATTTATTGGTGATATGCCAGATGTTGGGTCAAATACATCCATCGCCACATCAACAACTGCTGGATCAAACTGTGTACCAGAATTATTTTTAATTTCAGTTAGTGTATTTTCAACAGACCATGCTTTTTTATAAGGTCTTGCATGTGTAAGTGCATCGAGTACATCAGCTATAGAAACAATTCTTGCTGCCATAGGAATCTGATTGCCAGACAGCTTATTTGGATAGCCATGACCATCCCAGCGTTCGTGATGAGATAAGGCTATTTGCTCAGCAGTTTGTAACAAGGCTGATTCACCCCGAGATAAGATTTTTGCACCAATGACCGTATGTTGGCGCATCATTTCAAACTCTTCGTCTGTAAACTTTCCTGGTTTTAAAAGTATGGAATCACTTATGCCAATTTTTCCAACATCGTGTAAGCGAGAGGCTAAATACAGTATCTTAATATCTTCAATATCCCAGCCCAAATGGTAGGCAATTGCTGCTGCGTTGCGCCCTACACGAAAGGTGTGTTCACCTGTGTCTGCATCTCTATGTTCAGCAGCTTGAGCAAGTCGCATAACTATTTCGATGCGAGAATTTTCCAATTCTTGTGTGCGAAGTTTGACAAGCCTTTCGGCTTCTGTAGCGATTTTTTCAGCGACAAGTTTTTGAGATTGATATTCTCGAGCACTCTGTTGTGCCTTTTCTGTTTCGAAAACAACAAGTGCATTGTTGAGGGCTAGTTCTTGCGCCTCTTCAGCAAGTTCTTCTTTTAGCGACAAATACTGTTCTAAGGTTTCAAGTGCTGTTTTAAGGTTACCCTCTTGTTTTGCTAGCTCAGCTGCGTTTTTAAGTGCTTCTGCTAGGGATTGTTTATCTTCGATTTCTGTTGCGATTCGGATAGCTTCTGCTGTGTGATGTTTTTGTTGATCTTTTGGGTGTGGTATTTGTGCCAAGCTAAGGTGGATTTCAATGATAACTCTGCCGTAGTCTAACTGTTGTGCGGGCTCGAGCCCTGCTAACAAATTCTCTCTAGCCTCACTGTAGTTTTCCTGCGCCAAACGCAAGTACCCAAGTTCACGGTGTGTTAAGCAAATACCTCTTAGGTGTTTTAAAGATGTAGACAGTTGCATGGCATGTTGAATATAAGGTTCACACTTATGGTAGTCACCTAACATTCTGTAGGCAATAGAAAGATTAAGCAAAGCTGTTAGCAAGCCCCATTGCTCATGTGTTTCTTCAAAAAGCTTTGCTGCTTGTTCCATATACTCAATTTTTTGTTCGTAGTTACCCAGCTTAGAGTAAAGAATGCCAATCAGTTGCGAGGAGGCTGCAACGTTTGTGATGTCATTGATTTCTTTTGCCATTTCAAGTGTGTTTTTGGCACAGTCAATGGCTAAATCTAGCTGGTTTAATTCTCGGTAAACGATACTAAGACCCATATAAAGCCGACACTTCCAAAGACTGGCTTCAGAAGTTTCCATGAGTAATCTTGCTTGTTGATATGTTTTAAAGGCTTCTTGAAGGTTGTGTTGCTTATGTAATTTTGTACCACGTAGCACTAGACAGGCTGCATTGCCTAAATCATAAGCTTTGGTCTCTGACTGGGTTTGAATAATAGCTATAAGTTGGTGAAAGGCCTCAACATCAGGACTATCACGCATTTCCCAAGCTTCTTCAAGTAGAGTGTCGACTTCATGTTGTTTTGAAAGAGGCGGGGAGGCAGTATCTTTTGTAGTATCAACATGCATCATATATAGATGCCCTCTCAATGCACTTTCTCAAGCTTAGAACATTAATGATAACTGGATTGTCATTACTAGCTTGATAGCACTTAATCCTGTATTTAGAAGTTTCTCAGTTTAAAAGTGCTAACACGATTATAAAAATAATGAGATTGCGTCTTGACTGTGACACGGCTTATTCTCTGTGATCTATATTTAAGGTCTAGCAAATCTACCTGAAGTTTATAGCATTGTGGCTTGGGCAGATTAACATGGTTATTTCTTTAAGATGCGGTTCGATGCTACAAAGAGACTGAGTACAAAGAGACTGAGATAGGTATAGAATAGAAGCTAATCAAATAAAGAGTTTGGAGTGTTAGACAATGCGTGATGATAGTTTTCTTGATATCGACCAGAAGATAAATGGTGATGGCTATAGCTCATTTGAGGCAATGGATAACCTGAAAGTCTTATGCGATGATTTTGGGTCTCGTTTTGGTGGTACTGAAGGTGAAAAATTAGCTGCCGATTTTATAGCTCAAAAGCTAAGAGATTATGGTCTGGAAAATGTACATCTTGAAGCTTTTGAATATTTGAGCTGGTCGCGTGGTACTGCAAAACTAGAAATTACGCATCCTATTCAAAAGACGCTTGATTGCATCAGTTTGCCACACAGTCCAGCAACAGATATAACGGCTGAACTATTTGACGCTGGTGAAGGTGCAGTTTCTACCTTTGAAGATGATGCTGACGCTATGGAAAACCAAATCGTAATGGCAAGTAGTGAAACTTTCCCAGCAGGGTCAAAGCGGTGGGTTCATCGTGGTGAAAAATATGGACGTTCAGTTTTGAATGGTGCTAGTGCCTTTATATTTATGAACCACTATCCTGCTTATGGACCTGCTACAGGTGGCATTGGGTTAAGTAATGAGCTTGGGTATATTCCAGCAATTTCAGTTTCCTATGAAGATGGTAGTTTTTTAAGAAGACTTGTCAAGAAACATGGCAAAGTGACGCTTAAACTTAAGACTACAGATACAAGTGAACCAAAAACATCATGGAACATAATCGGAGATATCAAGGGGAGTACCCACCCAGATCAAATCATTATGTTGGGTAGTCACTATGATGGTCACGATATTTCTCAAGGTGCTCAAGACCCTGCGTCTGGCACAGTGTCAGTTATGGAAGCAGCTCGTTTGCTTAAAACGCATGTTGGACAATTTCCATATACCTTACGTTTTGCTTTCTGGGGTGTAGAAGAGATTGGTTTGGTTGGTTCTCGTTTTCATGCAGATGAACATGAAGCTAATTTAGATAATCTGAAATTCTACTTCAATATGGATGGCGCAGGTTCTGTCAAGAACAAAGGTGTCGTACTCAACGAATGGTCAGAGATGGAGAATTTGATTAAGTCTTGGCAAGACAGTATGACGTTTGATTTTAAAACTGCTCAAAGTGTCAATGCTTTTTCAGACCACTATCCTTTCTTACTTAAGGGTGTACCAACAGGTGGTTTGGAGAGCGTGCCGCAAGGTACTGGAGGGCGTGGCTATGGTCATACACGGTACGATACTTTAGATAAAGTGAGCGTGCGAGAATTGCAAGATGCTTCGGTTTTAGCAGCTATGTTAGCTGTGCGCTTTGCTTCTATTCCCGTTGATGCTTGGCCAGTGACCAGACGAAGTCAGGAGGCTTTGCAAGAGATGCTGCATTTACCTGAAAATGCTGACATAATGGAGACGATGGAGATCATGGCAAAGATTCGTGCTTTTTATGAGGCGCAGTAAACTTCACTTAGTGCTTGCTAGTATCGTGTCAAGACTGAATTGATGAATACTTGTACCTTTGTCATCAAATCTATCCGTATATAAGAGTCCGTATATAAAAGTCAAGCTGCAATCCAGCGTTCAGGATGTTTAGTAGTATTGTCAAGCATAAAACGAAAAACTTGCCGAGCAATATGAGTTTTAAGACAACAGAAGACCGAACGTTTCGTTTTGCCTTCTTTGATTAATATGGATTCTGTAGTTTCACCATAGCGTTGGCGGTTTACCAGATTCTATATATCGACTTGCGTAATCCCTAATTTAACAAGCTTTACTTGCATCAATACACACGAAATCGGAAACCTTATAGAGTTATACCGAAGTGAATCATGGATGTCATAGTCACAAACATAGCAAAGTTTCGTAATTTGTGTGCCCTTCGGTTCTAAAGGCAACTTTTTCTGCTGATTGATTATGACTTTCTTCTTTTAGTTTAGTATTATATCTTGGATAAAAATGTGAAAGCCTGCTTCATAATTTAGAAGCAGGCTTTATAATTATTTAGTTATTGGTAGCTTATAAGTCGCCTTGACCTTGTACTCCGCCTGGGTTACCTTCACCATCTGGACCACCACGCTGTCCTCTAGGACCACGCTGTCCACGTTCGCCTCTTTCACCACGTTCGCCTCTTTCTGCTGCACGTGCTTCCATCTCTGCACGACGTGCTGCTAAATCCATTGACTGAACTTGTTGGCTTGTGTTGATTTGAGCAAAGGTTGCAGTTTCCATCGCAGTTTGTACAGCTTCCATGAATGCGCTTTCTGAGCTTTGACCTTGTGTAAAGCTTAGGCTTGA
>CALDTA010000124.1:0-5741 GCA_937924455.1 uncultured Deinococcales bacterium | reverse complement strand
GTACTTTTTTTCAAGCTGTTAATTGATTCTTCGTTTTAAGCATCCATCAACATATCAATAGCCAGAGCAGCACTCCAAGAAAAGCCAGCAGCACCACAGGCACTACCATCTCTACAATCGTAGTATTCAACGAAGTCACTTTTATGGATGAGTTCTAAGCTGTGGTCTTTGACTTTTTCTGCTAACTCAGTATATCCATGTTCTTTTAAAGCTTTCCAGAAGAACCAGTTCATGTTGATCCAAATTGGTCCACGCCAGTAGCGTCTAGCTTCGAAGTAATCTTCATCTTTGGCTATTGTAGGCAACATGTAGGGTGCATCACCTGAACCAAAGCTTTCAGGGTTTTCTAGATGAGCAACCATGCGTTTAACTTGTGCTTTACTTGATAAGTTAGTCATGAGTGGAGAAAGTGCTTGAATCGAACTTATCTTTAAGAGCTTATCTTGCTTCATGTCTTTGTCAAAAAACATGCCAGCGTCTTCATCCCACAAGGTCTGAAAGGCAGCTTTACTTTTATCTAGCCAGTCTTGTATTTCTTGCGTGTCTTCACCAAGTTCCTCAGCTAAAATCAGCAGGTCTTGATTCGCTTTGTAGAAGATGGAATTTAGCAAAATATCTTGCACTAAAAGCGGAGCTTCATTGTAGAGCACAGCATCATCCCAGTTGCGTTCACGGTAAAAGCCAATCAGGTACATAAAGCGTATGTAGTCTTCTTGTAGAGGTCTCTCATCTGGGTTGACATGGTTTTTATCTTTACGTTGAAACGCGGGTACGTTTTCAGGTTTTAAGTTTTGCGTTAAGTTTTGCATAGCCTCGTCAAACCTTGGGCTGTTATCTGTACCAGCTTCCCAAGGATGGATGATGCTTACTAGACCAGTACCTTCGGGGTCACGTGCTGAATATAGCCAACGATGCCAAGCTAGAAGTTTTGGATAAACTGAAGCAAGGTAGTCTTTATCGCCACCTTTATCAAAAATTGCTTTAACCGCTGTTGCCAAAACAGGTGGTTGGGTTAAACCCGACGTAGGGTAGGGGGGACCGTTTTCTAAGTTTTCTGTGTGCCAAAAGTCAGGGGTGGGGAAGTAGTCAGATGCACCATTAGGGTAAAGAATATGTGGCAGCAATCCTGTTTTCCATTGTCCTGCAAGCAGTGCATCAACCTCTTTTTTCGCTTGAGGAATATCGTAGTGACTTAGTGCTATGACAATAAAGGCAGTATCCCAATTCCAGATGTGTGGGTACTGGCTGGTACTTGGCTTGATGAACTCACCTGTATCATTGGCAGTGAGTAGTGCTTTGGCATTTTCTAAAAGCTTCTGTTTTTGCTGGGCATCTAGTGGCACGGTTTGGTTCTCTTTCCTGAATTTTTCTTTCGTATGTTCAGACAGCTTAGAATCACAGTTCCCCCTTTATCAAGGGGGTTAGGGGGGATTGGGTTTTGACTTGTTTTTTATGTCTCATTTTATATCTTTCTAAATGTGGGATAGTGCTTGTCTTGATGATGTGTCAAATCCCCCACTCGCTTCGCTCGTCGCCCCTTAATAAAGGGCTGATTAAATGCATCCCAACCTCAAGGAAGGGGTTATCAAGACACGATACATACATAGGTACGTACACTAGCTCTTAACGCTCTACCTACTACCCTTTTACACCGCTAGCCTTTAACACCGCCACTTGTTAATCCACCTACTAGGTATTTTTCGAAGAAGAAGAATAAGGTCATGACGGGCACGGTGACAATTACTGCACCTGCCATCAGGTATTGTCTTGGTACTTCTTGGGTATTCAGTGTGACCATACCTCTGGAAAGCGTAAAGATTTCGGGTGTGTCTAAGAACATGAATGCAAAGAGGAATTCGTTCCATGCAATCATGAAGACGTACAAGCCGACTGAGGCTAAAGCGGGAAGGCTTAAAGGAAGTGTGATGCGCCAGATTACTCCAAAGCGGCTCGAGCCGTCAATCATCCCTGCCTCCTCCAAATCTTTGGGCAGCGTTTGAAAATAACTCCGCAGCATATACAGCGCTACAGGAATTGTAGTTGCAGGGTAAACAACTAACAAGCCTGGCAATGTATCTCGCAGACCTAACTGATTAAAAACTACGTACAGCGGAATGACAAGCACAATTGCTGGGAACATATAGATAAGCAAAATTGAGCGAGATAAAAACTTTTGCCCAGGAAAGCTTAACCTTGTTACTGCATAAGCGCCAAGCACAGCCAAAATTAGTGTAATGACCACAGTTGCAAGCGCCACGATCGTACTGTTTTGAATGTACTGCCAAAAGTCAAAGGTAAAGAGCACCTCTCGGTAGCCTATAAACTGTTCACTAAGTGTCTTACTAAAATCAAGACTCAGATTAGTAGGATCTTTTAAAAACTCTGCTCTACCTTTAAAGCTTGAGATGACCATAAAGTAAAAAGGGAAGATGACGATGGCGAAAAAGAAAGTGAATCCAAAACCTCGAATAACTCGCATGAGCAAGGTTTCGTACACATCTCGTCTAAGTTCACTTAAGCGAATATTACGTAAACCATAACGGGTTAAAAAACTCGACAAGCCTAGCGTAACAATAGCTAAGAATATTCCCCAAAAGGGATATTGTTTATCTAGACCAATTGGTTGAAAACTTGTGAATAGTAGATAGGCAAGTCCTGCAATGACGCCAAGTATAATGGTTAGTGCTAAAGAAGAGCTTTTCTCTATTCTGAAAACACCCAAAACAATACCAATAACTAGACCAAGCACAAGCGCTGGTATAACAGCAACAGAGGTATCTAAACCTGCCATGACAGTTGCTAACACTGCCCATGTTGTCATCAGCAAAAAGGTTGAGAGCATTCCCATAATGCCTGCAAGGATAATGCCCATGAGTGATGTGTCTTTTCTAGAAATCATAGTTTAATCTCCTTGCTGCTAAGGGGGTATAACCTCGATAGAAGTAAAGGACTTAGCATGTTTCTGTAGTAGAGCATAATGAACACGGCTATCAGTAAGTCGAGTCTGAAGGTCTGAGTCATCTTACTTCTTTTAAGTTCATTCATAAACTGCAAGATGAATTTGCGACGACTACAAATTGAATTTTCCAGCAATTGTAAAATTTTATCTATTCCAATTTGCAAATTCATCACTCTCCATCTGGCGCATATTTAAAATAAATGACCATAAAGATAGCGAGAACTAAAAAGAGGACTACGGCAACTGCCGCGCCTGCACCAAGGTCAGAACGGGCAAAGGCTTGATCATAAACTTCAACGGTAAGTGTCTTGGTTCCAGCAGCACCACCTGTGAGCAAGAAAATATCGTCAAACTTGTTAAAGGTCCAAATAAAACGAAGTAGAAATAGTGTTGATAAAATGCCAATAAGCTGTGGCATGGTGATATGCCAAAATTTTTGTAAGGGGCTAGCACCGTCAACATCGGCCGCTTCATACATTTCGCTAGGAATAGCCTGAAAGCGTGCCAAAATAAATAAGAATGCAAATGGGAAATAGCGCCAAGCTTCAAACAAAATAACCATTGAAAGTGCTAATGGAAATTTGAAACTTGTACCTAAGGCTTGAAATTCAAAATACCGTTGACTTAAGTAATTGATAGGTTGTTCGTACCAATTATAGTTGATTGCTAAGGCATTGACTGTGCCACTTAAAGGGTCAAGCATGAATGACCATGTAAAGGCAGCAGCAATAACAGGCGCTACATATGGGAATAAAAACAGCCCTCTTAAAAGTCCTTTACCAGGGAAGTTTTCGTTGAGCAATTGTGCTGCAAACAATCCTAAGACGATTGAACCTAATGTGCCAAAAATGGTGTACCACAAAGACACACGTAACACTGACCAAAACTCTGACGTCCTGAATACTCGGCGGAAGTTTTCCAGTGAAAAATCGAAATTGGTGAGTTTGTTTGGTGCTTTACCTGAGATACGTACTTCAGAGTCAAGCGGGTCACTAGCTGAATCAAAAAAAGCTTGGGTAGTAATGAAATCAAGTTCTAGATTTTCTCTGTAACCACCTTCCCAGTTGCCGAAGTCACAGCTTAGTTTCTGAGCTACTAAACTACAACGCTCATCAGGTGTTTGCAGTTCAAGTCCTTGCGGAATTATGTCTGTCATCGCAATTGAGCTAACGGTTACCTCTCGGGAACTATTGCGCATTTGATAACGTACACGTATGGTATCGCCTGCTGCTTCTGGTGTTTGACGGATACGTTCTTGTACAACTGGTTGAGGTGCACGTAAATCAGATAATTCTATTGATTTGAAACTAATCCAAAAGTTAGCAAAGACAGGAAAGAGGACAATAGCAAAGACAATAAAAAATGTAGGTGCTAACATCCAAAAAGCTAAACGGGCTTCTTGTTGTGCAAGGCTTCCAGCACCAAAATTAAAGATGTTGTTCTTGAACATGTGAATCCTTTAGTGGTTTTTTAGTGTCTCGAATCTGTTTGAGATAGCAGTTCCATGATTCACTGCTGTTACAGTGAATCGGGCAGTGAATCGGCGAGCTTCGTAACGAGTAAGAATTAACTCACTTAGTGTGTACAGTTGTTACGTGGAAACGCTAAGAAAATAATATTTCTTGAAAAATATAGTGATGAAAATAATGAATAGGTGAAGGGAGGCTCGAAAGCCTACCCTTCAAATTTTATGCGTTAAAAACTTTATGCGCTAAAAACTTTATGCGTTAAAGACTTAAAGTATAGCTTTAAAATTACTCTAAAGCTTCAAGTTCAAATTGCATCATTGCTGCTGTAGCAGCTGCGTCGCGCTCACCATCAAAGTATTCACGAGCAAGTTCAGCAATTACACGTGAGTTATAGATTGATGAAGCAACAGCACCTTGACCTACAGGGAAGCCCCAGCGAGTACCAGTGTCCATACCACTAACAATTGTTGAAATTGTGTCAGCGTCATAGAAGTCACCAAGCGGAGCTTTGCGGTCTACACCAACGTCAAGTTGCTTCCAACCATTGATGTATGCTTCTGCATCATCAGCATTACCATTACGTACTGGGAACATGTTCTCAGGAACGATTGATAGCGTGTCTAGATAGCCTTCGCTCATCGCATATTCTACGAATTGAACAGCAGCATCGATGTTTGCATCAGCAGTGATACCGAAGTAGCGGAAGTCTGCCCAGCCAGCACCGTCAGGGTTGCTTGGACCAGCTAGGTTAGTAACAAAGCCAGTTTGTCCAGCAAGTACGCCTGTTGTTGGGTCATCATATGCAGTAACAGGTGCGCTGTCACGAAGACCAGCAAGCTCGTCAAGAAGTGATGGTGACCATACGATCATTGCTGCTTGACCAGCTAGGTAAAGCTCACGAGATTGTGACCAGTAAAGGTTACCAGGTGGGCTAGCTTCTACAAGTGACTTGTATAGTTCTAATGTTTCGATTGCAGCAGCGTTATCGATGTCGATGTTACCGTCTGCATCAATTAGGTTAACGCCGTTTGCTAAGAAGAACTCTTCTAGAACTTGCATCATGTATTCTTGGCTTGGGTCAGTTGCAGCAACGAAGCCGTACATGCTTGGTGGGTTGTGCAGTGCTTCAACAGCAGCGCTGATGTTTGCAAAGTTTGTTGGTGCTTCTAGACCAGCAGCATCAAAAAGGTCTTTGCGGTAAACAACTAGCTGTGTCCAACCACTAACAGGTACGCCAGCAGGGCTACCATCAACACTTACAAGATCAAGAGCAGCAGGTGCAAATGTGTCTGCGCCTAGAAGCTCAATTGCCT
>CALDTA010000123.1:0-6990 GCA_937924455.1 uncultured Deinococcales bacterium | reverse complement strand
GGGAAGGTGTCCACTGCGTAAGAAAAGATCTTCTTTAGTCACGTGTGGTGTACGCACACGCTCATAACCAGCGTCATCTTCAAGTTCTTTAGCCAATGCCTCAATTTGGTCAATCATGACTGTGCCACGTGGTAACCAAAGTGGTAAGCCTGGACCAACTTCTTCGTCTAGTGTAAAGATGTCTAACTCTTTGCCCAGTTTACGGTGGTCACGCTTTTTGGCTTCTTCAAGCATCCAAAGGTGTTGGTCTAATTCATCTTTTGTTTGAAAAGCTACACCGTAGATGCGCTGAAGCTGGGCACGATTTTCATCGCCACGCCAGTATGCACCTGCAACGCTCATGAGTTTGAAGTGTTTGGGTAAGCTGCCAGTGTTGGGTACGTGGGGTCCACGGCACAAATCAGTAAAGCCTTCCTCACCACCTTGTTCATAGAAGCTCAGTGGCTCGTCTGCTGGTAAGTCTTCAATTAGCTCGACCTTATAAGGGTCACCGATTTCTTTATAGCGAGCTAGTGCTTCATCTCTAGGCAAGATGTATTTGCTAAGTGGTAGCTTCGCTTTCATAATGGCACGCATTTTTTGCTCAATGGCTTCTAGGTCTTCAGGTGTCATGCCACGAGGCACATCAAAGTCATAGTAAAAGCCATTTTCAATGACTGGTCCTACACCCATTGTGATTTCTTTGCGTGCATGACCTTGCTCAGTGAAGTATTCGATGACTGCTTGTGCCATAACGTGTGCAAGCGTATGGCGCATAAGCTCGATAACTTCTGGGCTTTTCTTTGTAAGTATAGATACTTCCGCACCATCAGTAACTTCGCTAAGTAGGTCACTAAGTTCACCGTTGACGACAGTACCAAGTGCTGCTTTTGCTAAACCTGGACCGATTGCTTCTGCAACCGCTAAACCATTTGCATTTTCTGGGAGTTCTAGTTTTTTTCCATCTGGAAGGACGACGTGCATAATTGCCTCATTTCAAAGCTTAGTGGTGCATTTGCAAATTGGAAGATGGCAGATATTGCAACTGATTGGGAAGTGCAAAAGATGTGTGATGCGAATGCACCTTACAATTTTTTTCACTTTGTTCCAAAAACGTGCTCAGCCTGTTTTATCCCTAAAAGTGTGGATGCACCTGAGAATGGTTTTAGCATTTGCTACAACCACATTTGCTACAACCACGAGTTTACTTAGTTTAATTGTATTGTAATTGTGTTTTTTGGGACGTTAAAAATATATAAGAATCTACACGAGCTGGGTATGCAAAATACTAAACAGCCGTGTAGCTAATAGTTCGATGCGTTAGTACCGTTTGGCAGTTGAAAGTAACTACTGCTGAGTAGGTAGTGGTTGCGGAACTAGTTAAGTTGAGTGTCTTAGAAAAAAGATGACTCATACAATGAGTATGCTACAGCGATTCTGTCAGAAAATGCAAGACCTCATAGTGTTTGGGTGCGTCTCATTTAAAAACTTTTATTTGAAAAACTTCTATTTGAAAAATTTCTAAGGTACGTCCCTGAAGCACATAACAAATTATGGCTATATCAAATATGTATCCAACCTTATAGCGGGACGCACCCATAGTATTTGGCTATTCATGTGTCTGGCGACATAGACCTTTAGATGAAGTAGTGTCTGGTGGTGGATTGCGTTTTGCCACTGAGACATTTAATCTGAGGCATTTAATCTGAGACATTTAATCTATAAAATGTTGATTTTATATCGAAATGTTTAATAGATATGGCAATAATAGAAGTAACTCAAATGACTACAGAATCTTTAAACAATTACAGCGAATCACGTAAAGAAAGTCGTCCAACCAGATGGCTTGGCATCTCTTTATACATTGGCGTTATTTTAGTCAATGCCTATTACATTGCTTTTGGCGTAGGTAGTTGCGTACAAGACAGTACTTGGCAAACCGTTGCACTGCTTATTCTCGTCATGTTCTCTTTTTGGCTTATTGACGAGTTTGAATTTAGACGTTTTGGCTCTAATCCACCACTATATGCAGGTATGGCTTTAATCGTTTTGCGCTTGGTGATACTGCAATTTGTGCCTTTTATCGATTGCACTGGTTTTCACCGCTTTTTGTATTTGGTTATTCCATTGCTTGCCTACCTTTACTATGGACGTAGGCTTGGCATTTTGTCAGCGGTTATCGCTTATATATACTTCGCTATAGATTTTTATGGTGCTCGTTGTGGTTGTTTGGAAGCTTTTAGTGATGAGATATTTTTGAGTTATTCGCTGATTGTGCTGTTAGGCATGGTTTTCGTTTCGATTATGGCTGAAGTCTTGCGTTATGAAAAAAAGAGTCGAACACAAGCAGAAAGTTTGTATTCAGAACTGCAACAGTCTCAAAAACAACTTGCAGAGCTAGCAAGAGTGAATGAACGCAACCGCATTGCTAGAGATATTCACGATAGTTTAGGACATCACTTAACTGCCGTGAGCATTCAGCTTGAGAAAGCTAAAGCCTTTCAAAGTATTGATGCGGATGAAGCAGCCAAGGCTTTGGATAGTGCAAAGCGTTCAACAAAAGAAGCGTTGCAAGATGTGCGTAAGTCTGTGGGGTCTTTGCGTGAAGGGGCATCGATTGAGGTGTCGCAGACAAATAGTGATACTAAAGCTAATGGTTCTCAAGACTTCAGTTTGTCAGATAGTATGGATGAACTTATAAAAGGCTATACTGAAATTAGCATTGATTATAATTTATCTGGTAATGAAAGTGATTTTAGTCAACCTGTACGCATGGCGCTTTATAGAATTGTGCAAGAAGGCTTGACCAATGTTCGAAAACACGCACAGGCAACCAAAGTTAAGGTTGATGTGGATTTGGGCAGCACACACGCTAAGCTTTTAATAAGCGATGATGGTGTAGGCTTTGATGTCTCAGAAAGACCTGAAAAGCACTATGGTTTACAGGGATTGCAGGAAAGGGTAGAGCTTGTGGGCGGTCACTTAGAGATTGAGAGTGAAGTAAATCAGGGCACACGGATTGCAGTGAGTATTCCTAAACAAGCTTTGCGAGCGACTGATGTTGTGAGGGATATTCATATTCAGGATAGTAATAAAGGACGGTAATGCATGATTAGACTTTTAGTAGTTGATGACCAGAGTTTGATTCGAGATGGTATTGCCAGTCTCTTAAATTTGCAAGAAGATTTAGAGATAGTCGCGACTGCCTCAAATGGCTTAGATGCGATTAGTACTGCCAGAACCTATAGTCCAGATGTGATTTTGATGGATATCCAGATGCCCGAATTGGATGGGATAAGCGCTACTGCGAAGATTAAAGAGTCCTTCCCAGCAATACAAGTGCTCATGCTCACTACCTTTGATGATGAAGAGTACATTGTCAAGGCATTGCAAGCTGGTGCGAGTGGTTATCTTTTAAAAGATTTACCAACTGAAGATTTGGCAAAGGCAATAAGGTTATTAAACAAAGGTATTTACCAACTTGATCCGCACATTGGTGGAATGTTGGTGCAATCGTTGGCAAAAGTTGAACGTCAGAAGAAGCAAGATAGTTCAGCGCAAGACATCATTGCAAAAACAGGTTTGACGGATAGAGAACTAGAAGTGCTCAAGCTGATAGGGGCAGGCGCAACCAATCAAGAGATTTCTGAAAGTTTGAATATCACTTTAGGCACGGTTAAGAACCATGTTTCAAACATTCTTATGCGTGCTGAATTGCGTGACCGCACGGCTGCTGCGATTTTTGCCCATGAGCATGGTCTTACTTAAGCATGACAAAGTTTTCTGCTAATTTGGGGTTTTTGTGGACTGAATTATCGTTACCTGAAGCGATTAGGGCAGCAAAGCGAGCTGGTTTTGATGCTGTTGAGTGCCATTGGCCGTATGAAGTTTCAGTAGATGATGTGAATGAGGCACTGGCTGAAACTGGTTTGAGTATGTTGGGCTTGAATACCGTTCGTGGAAATGTTGAAGCAGGAGAGAGTGGGCTAGCTGCTTTGGTAGGGCGTGAGGGGGAGGCTCGAGCCGCAATCGACCAATCCGTAAGCTACGCAAAGGCAATCAATGCGCCGAATATTCACGTCATGGCAGGAAAAGCATCGGGCAGCGCTGCTGAAAAGGTCTTTATAGAAAATCTGCACTACGCAACAACCCAAGCAGCAAAAATAGACAAGACGATTTTGATTGAAGCTCTCAATAGCCATGATGCTCCTGGCTACTTTTTACAAACTTCAAAGCAAGCCCAGCACATCATCGAAACTGTAGCTGCCGACAATCTTAAACTGATGTTTGACTGTTATCACATCCAGATCATGGAAGGTGATATTTCTCGAAAGCTGAAGGAGTTAAAGCCGATTATTGGTCATATCCAATTTGCTTCTGTACCAAATCGTTCTGAACCTAATACAGGTGAGTTGAACTATAAGTATATTTTTGAGCTGTTGCTTGATTTAGGTTACGATACACCACTAGGTGCAGAATACAAACCTACACACACAACCGAAGAAGGCTTGGGGTGGATGCAGTCTTTACGTTAATCTTGAATAGTATTCATTCACCAAAATGCGGATACACCCATTCCCTTGCAGCTTGATAGTAGAACACGTACCTTATGGCTTGATGGCAAGCACGAATACCTTTCATGATATATCTGAACTTTCAGGAGATATGCTGCAAAATCCTGTGATTTGTTTGGGTACTTTTGATGGTGTGCATCTTGGGCACAAGATGCTACTTAACCACCTTAATAAGCGTAGTGTAGCTTTGGATAGCAAGAGCATTGTTATCAGTTTTCAACCTCCGCCAAAGTCACTTTTACAAGGTGTACGGTTTTTGAGCAGCTATGAAGAAAAGCTCGAGCTGCTATCTACCTTCGACCTTGATGCCATTGTCCTCATACCCTTCGATTTTGATTACGCTAAAACAGACAAACAGGTTTTCTTAGAGCAAATCAAAAGTTTGAATCCAAAAGAAATCATTGTAGGTGAAGATTTTAGGTTTGGACACAAACGTCAGGGTGGTATTGAAGATTTACACAAGATTTGTGGTTGTGTTGAGCGTTTTGATTTACTTGACCTAGAAGGACAGCCAATTAAGTCCTCATATATCCGCCTGCAAATTCAAGAAGCGAATGTGCAAGAAGCAGCCCGCTTTTTGGGACATGACTATTTTGCGATTGGCACGGTGCAGGAGGGGCAAAAGCGAGGTCGAAGCATAGGCTATCCAACTGCCAATATTATGGTCGCTGATAAGAAAGCTTTACCTAATGGTGTGTTTGCTGTCGAAGTTGAATCAAGTTATGGTCGGCACTACGGTATGGCTAATGTTGGTGCACGACCGAGCTTTGAGGAACAGCCTCCATCGCTTGAAGTACATGTTTTTGACTTTTCAGAGACTCTTTATGAGCAGCCTGTAACGGTTTACTTCAAACATTTTTTGCGTAGTCAGATTAAGTTTGCTGGTATTGAAGAAGTTAAAGCGCAGCTTATCGAAGATGAGCGTAATGCACGTGATGTGTTAGGCATTTAGAACTGCTAAAGTTAAGCTCAAATTTTACATTTACAATCGAACAGCACTTAGAATCCACATACAGGCAATCGACATGCAATCAATTCATAAATTTGTCTGGAAATTGTGTTGATGTGTCGTGTATGCTTAGCTTATGAACGAACAAGACCCAAAAGTACAGGAAGATACAGTTTTAGGTGAAACTGTGCTGGACTTTCCTGTTGAACAAGTTGTTAGTGAATTTGAAGACAAAGAAGCCTTTCCACACGTTTACGATGTGGGTGAAGAAGTTCTCTATGACGAAGAGCGCTATATCATTTCTCAGATAGATGAGGGGCGCTCGAGCCCATATAAGCTCCTTGCTGGAAGTGACAGAGGGGGCAGAATCGTCTGGGCCAGAGAAAAAGACCTTGAACGCATCAAAAAATACATCACTGCAGTACATGACTCAGGTCAGGCTGAAGGTTGGTAAGGGGATGTTGAGGTAAATTTAACCCCAAAGCACTTAATATTTATGGTATTATAGTTGTGTTGAAAAGTATGCTTTCGGTCATGTATTCACTTTATGATTGTTGTATGTAGTGTGAGCTATGTAGTCTGAGCATAGATAGAAACCACAACAAGAAGTTAACTATTTGCTAAACTTTGTGCTTGACAACACCTGCAAATTAATTAAAAATAATTCTAGATAAACTGTTTTAGGAGATAACATGCCACATATTATTGTTGAACCGTGCATTGGTACTAAAGACCAAGCTTGTGTTGATGTGTGCCCAGTAGAGTGCATCTACGAAGCAGACGACCAGTTTTACATTCAGCCAGAAGAGTGCATCGATTGCGGTGCATGTGTTCCTGCTTGCCCAGTAGAAGCAATCTTCCCAGAAGAAGATGTACCTGAGCAGTGGGAAAGCTTCATCAAGAAGAACTACGACCTTTCGGGTCTTTAAGAGCTAAAAGCTTAGTTGCTTTTGAGTAACTAAACAAATAAATATGTTGCGTCCGCTATTCGCGGGCGCTTTTTTAACCTCAAATTATGCTTAGGAATGGCTTCTAAATAAAATAGCGTTTCCACGTAATATTGACCTATGCTAAATGAGTTCGTTCCTACTCGCACTCCGCTCGCCGATTAACTGACTTAGGTCAGTTAATCGTGGAAGAGCTTAAATGAACAGCTTTGATAGAGCTGTATTTGTTATTCTTATACCGAGTCCGAAAGTATCGTTAATAAAGTGCCTAGCTTGAATCGTCAGGTGCTCAACCACATTCCGCAACACGCTTAGAGTCCTTGATTTTTAACATGATTTTTAACATTTCGAATTAATTAACGAATTAAGCGGAATTGTATTAAGCATATAAGAAGTTATTTTAAACGATGCTCTATTTTTAAATCTATTAAATTGCTAATCCTTATACTGAGTCCGAAAATATCATTAATAAAGTAAGTAGCTTGAAGCGTCAGGTGCGTTAGTTTATTCCGCAACACGCTTAGCTTCCTCGATTTTATTA
>CALDTA010000122.1:0-6588 GCA_937924455.1 uncultured Deinococcales bacterium | reverse complement strand
TGACCAAGCAAGAACATCAATAAATCCTGCAATCTCATAGCCACCACCTACGGTTGGCTTAAAGATAATGGCATCACCTTCACCAAAAGGAGTGTTGCGTCCTGTCTTTATACCTGTTGCACCTTCTAGTGTGCCAATATGCGCCACGATAAAGGTATTTGTACCTGTAGCAGGAGGTGTGCCTAGTAGCGTTGGAAGCTCGGCAAATAAATCGCTTCTGGTGATAATTTCGTAATCTTCATTGTAGTCTTCGGTAAAAGCAAGCTCTGTTGTTTCCTTAGTTCGGCAATACTCAGTGCTTATCAAACGACCAACAGGCAAATCCAACGCTTGAAACGCTATTGCAATATTCCGAGCTTCTTCACGTCCTCGTTCAGAAAGTAGTCTCTGTTTATTACAATCTGTCAAATCGGTATCCCCACGGATTCTGTCTGTGTGTGTATGACGTACATAAACGGTATAACCACCTGGCGAAAGCATATGCAAAATGTTTTGTGCCTGCTGTATACGAGTTGGAATATTTTGCGCTTGCCCACAAGTGAAGGTTGTGATGGCAATAAAGACACAAAGCATCCACCTGAATTTTGTAATTAACATATTGTCTCCTAATATTGAGGATATGTCATAGATTTATGCGATTGGTGTAAAAGTAATTCGTTCATCTCATAATGAGGATGTTTGCATCCCCATCCACGG
This sequence comes from uncultured Deinococcales bacterium, assembly GCA_937924455.1. GTDB lineage: Bacteria > Deinococcota > Deinococci > Deinococcales > Trueperaceae > CALGZD01. The sequence goes on along the minus strand of CALDTA010000122.1, from coordinate 5,892 downwards.
TTGAAATCTATCTTTTGGGCATAGACCTTATAAAATTGTGCAAAATAAAGCTGTGTAAAATAAAGCTGTGTAAATGTATTTTTGGCTTAGGTTTTATCAACACTCATTTGTCGAATCACCGAAATCTGTTCGGTAAGCAATCCTAGAAAAAAGAAAATCAAACCAGAGAGTATGGACAGCAACGCACCAGAAGAAACGCCATTACCTCTTAACACAAGTGGCAAACCCCATATCACTCCTATTGAAAAACAGAAAATGGAAAGAGGTAGGAAAATCTTCATGGGGTTAAATAAAAGAACGATATTAAAAATCTCTTTGATTGTTTCAACAGCAGTAAGTGCATTGATAGTGCTTTCTCCTGCTGTGCGTTCTTTGATGCGAATAGGGCGTTCAAGGACTAAATGTTTTTGGCTAATAAAGGTTAGCAAAATCACATCACTAAATGACATAGAATCTGGACATAGCTGTATGTGCTGCTGTGCTAACTCTGTATCATAAATTTTCATACCTGAGTTAAGGTCGTAAATATCATTCGGTACGAGAAAACGTGCAATCCGCCGAATAATGGCTTTACCAAGACCTCTATACCAACTTGCATTTTTCTGCCCTTTACGACTACCCACAATCATATCTGCGTCAGTAGCTTTTATTTCTTCTAAAAGCATTTCTACATCTTCAAGATAGTGCTGACCGTCACCATCTATGGTCACAGTATATTTTGTTTGACTTGCACGAATGCCAGACTTTAATGCACCACCATAGCCACGATTCACTTTATGGTTGACAAAGGTATAGCCTTCAGTACCTACCAAAGACTCAAGAAAAGCTTTGGAGTTATCTTTAGAACCATCATTGACAACGACAAGTTCCCAATTGCGTTCCTGACAAAAACTAATAACTTCAGGTATGTAAGAAGGCAGCGTTTCGCCTTCGTTATAGGCAGGCATTACTATGGTAAGTTCTTTCATTCTTTTATAGTTTACTTCAAAATTTTACAACCGTAATTGATTTTGAATCTCTCCCCAAATATAAATTTTTAGTCGCACTCAATTGTAAGCTGTTTTTTAAGTAGCATATCAAGATATGAAGCATCGATAGTGTTATGTATCAAAACACTATACCCACTACCCTATATATCTTACTAGTACAGCGACAAACGATAATCAAAGGGTATGTCTCGTTGGATAAAAGTTGAAAAGCTTATGGGTACAGACCATTGAGACTCAATCAAATATATCAGCCCTCGCATGTTCACTTGTTAAAGCACTAGTAGATATTTAGAGAACACACAAAACTTAAAAATATACAAAAAAACACTTGATTTATGCATAAGAATACATTTATCATCGGGTTTTTATCCTACTTAGGGGATTTTTATGAATATCGAACGCATAGAGGCACTGAAAGCTTCAGACTATTTAGCCATTAATGAACTTAGCTCTGAAAGCTTTCTTGGATTAATAAACACAGCACATTCACTGAAACAAATGCTCAAGGCAAAAGAAAAACATGCTTTTCTTGAAGGTCAAGGTTTAGCAATGATTTTTGAAAAGCCATCTTTGCGTACACGCAGTACCTTCGATCTTGCTATGTTTCAACTGGGAGGTCATGCTGTTTACTTAGGACAACAAGAGATCAGCTTGGGAAAGCGAGAAAGTATTCGTGATGTTGCCTCGAACTTAGAGCGTTGGTTTGATGGAATCATGGCACGTACCTTCGAACATAATACCGTCGTTGAACTAGCCGAACACAGCAGCGTTCCTGTCATTAATGGCTTGACTGATTTTCTCCACCCCTGCCAACTACTTGCCGATTATCTAGCCCTAAAAGAACATTTTAATGAACTAGAAGGCATAAAACTTGTTTTTGTTGGTGATGGCAACAATGTTGCAAATTCACACATCAATGCAGCAGCCCTAACAGGTGTTCACTTAACTATTGCTTGTCCAGAAGACTATGTGCCAGATACACAACTGTTACAAGCTGCCCAAAAGCTCAATCCAAACATTACGCTGGCACATGGTGATCCTAGAGAAGCCATTCAAGGTGCTGATGCTATCTATACAGATGTATGGACCTCTATGGGGCAAGAAGAAGAAACAGAAAAACGCCTCAAAGATTTTGCAGGCTATACAATTACAACTGAGTGGTTAAATGACTTAAGTGATAGAGGTGTGTTTATGCATGATTTGCCTGCACACTATGGTGAAGAGTGTACAGAAGAAGTGTTGCATCACAAGCAAAGTATTGCTTTTGATCAAGCTGAAAATCGCTTACATGCACATAAGGCTATTTTGTACCAATTACTTTCCTAATATTAAGCTTTTAAGCTACCATCTTTCTGGCCAAAGTATTCTCTGAAGATCATAAACTAAATCATCTGCATCTAAACCTCTTTGATTTGGCTCGCTATTTTCATCAAGGTTATCCAAAAATTCTTGAAGCGCACAATCCTCAATACGTTCTTTTACATTCTCTTGACACATATGTAAAGGTGTATCTAGATATGTTAATAAATCAGGATCTCGTCTTTCTAAAATAGACTCAAGTAATTTTTTTTGTTTTGTACTTACACTCTCGTGATGCATAGTTGTAACTATAGTATTAACGCAATAAAAATGGTTCAAGTTCTTGAAAATTTTACTAAAACACTTACTCAAGACATTTAATAGGAGCTGAACATCTTTATGAATAAAATAAAAGTTGGCATCATTGGTGCGAGTGGCTATGGTGGTGGTGAGCTATTACGTCGTTTGCTTGTTCATCCTCATGTTGAAATCGTTGGCATTGACTCACGTCAATATTTAGGTAAATCTTTAGCAGAGTGCTGGCCTCAACTTGTTGGCTTTGCCGAACACCTTCGCTTTGAAGATAGCGATACTGTCATTGACAAATGCGACGTGCTATTTTCAGCAGCACCACACGCCACAGCAACTAGTACCGTGAAATCTGCCATCGACAAAGGTAAAAAGGTACTAGATTTATCGGCTGACTTTCGTCTTACACCTGAGCTTTTTGAACAATGGTACGGCACGGTACATCCTCACCCTGAATTATGTAGTGAGGCAGTTTATGGTCTGTGTGAATTTCACCGCGACGAAATTAAAGAAACAAGTCTAGTCGCTGTTCCAGGCTGTAACAGCACTACTGCTAATTTTGCTGTCGGTCCTCTAGCAGCCCATAATCTTCTGGGTGACAATGTGGTAATTCACTGTATCACTGGCATTTCTGGTGCTGGTCGCTCAGCTAAGGTGAATAACCTTTACAGTGAAGTCAACGAAAACTATGTGCCTTACTCGCTAGCTGGTACACACCGACATACACAAGAGATTGAAGATTTGATTGGTCGAGTAGAGGCTATTGCTAGTAAAAATATAAGTGCTGGCAAAGATACAGGCGTGTCTCAAGTATTAAGTAAACTTAAAACACATAGTAATTTTGAAGCAGGCGAATTTGAAGCAGGGAAAGTTAGCTTTAATCCATACCGTGTGCCGATGACACGCTGTGAAATGGCGAGTGTTTATGTGCGTCCAGAACACAAAATGGGTACAGAGGGAGTGCTCGAGCTCCTTCACAGCTTCTACCAAAACGAGCCTCTCATAATCGTTCAAGACGCCCTGCCTCAAAGCAAAGCAGTTGCAGGAACAGACCGTGTAATTATCTCCGCCAAAGTAGACGAGCGTACGGGTCATATTGTTGTGCTATCAACTCTGGATAATATGGGTAAAGGTGCTGCTGGTCAAGCAGTACAAAACTTTAATATTATGCACAACTTTGATGAACATTTAGGACTCACTCTACAGGCGGTTTGGCCGTGAAATTTCCAGTTGGTTTTCAGGGGGTTGGGGCAGCAGCAGGTATGAAATCATCAGGGACACCTGATTTAGCCGTGATTTTCTCACGCTACAACCTGAACTGGGCCATGACAACCACACAAAATGCGCTGAAAGCACCATTTATCTTGCGTAACCGTTCTCGTTATAGTTCAGAACAACCTATTCGGGCTATTGGCATTAATAGTGGTATTGCAAATTGCTTAACAGGCGATCAAGGCTTTATTGATAATGATGACTTTGTAGCTGCGGTCGGTGGTATACTAAACTTACGTGCACAGGACATATTGACAGCTAGTACGGGCGTGATAGGTGAACCTTTACCTGTAGAAAAAATCCGTCAAGCATTGCCAGATTTAGCCACAAAAATGTCTGTGGATGTGGGCTCTGTCGCCCAAGCCATCCTTACAACTGACAGTTGCACAAAGCAAGTTGCTACTAACTTGCGTAGCGGCGCGCGTATTGTAGGCATCGCAAAAGGATCAGGACAAGTACATCCAAATATGGCAACAATGCTCGCCTTTGTCATGACAGATGCAAATATTCCACAACACCGTTTGCGTGAACTATGGCCAACCATTGTTAATGGCACTTTTAATCAAATCAGCATTGATGGAGATACCTCGCCAAATGATTCTGCAATCCTCATGTCCTCGGCTCGTCAACATGCCGAAGAAGATGAATTTGAAGAAGCTTTGGTGCGGATTTGCGAAAAGCTATCACAAAAGATAGCGCAAGATGGGGAAGGCTCGAGCAAACTCTTAACCGTCAACATACGCAATGCACGTAGTCCAGAAGATGCCAGAAAAGCAGCACGCAGCGTGGTAGAAAGCTCGCTTGTAAAAGCCGCTATCTATGGTAACGACCCACACTGGGGGCGTATCCTCAGTGCAATCGGTGCTGCAAATTTGGTTTACAGCTTTGCTAATGTCTCGGTTAAAGTGCAAGGTATACAGGTTTACAACGGTGCACCAACTGATGCCGATGTCGAACAAGTTTCAGCAAAAATGGCAAAAGACGAAGTCATTATCGATATTGATTTTAATGGTGGCGCATCTCACAGCACAGCTTGGGGTTGTGATTTAACACCACAATATGTACGCATCAATTCAGATTTTCATACCTAATACATTACATCAACTCTTAGAAAATGGATAAAAAATATGCGACCAATCTCCCTACCGAAATCAAGCAGTGGCTTCAATAGTGGCTTCAATAAGGGTTTCACACTCATCGAGTTACTCATTGTTATTGCAATCATTGGTATCTTAGCAGCAGTTCTCATACCAAACCTACTTAGTGCTCGAAAACGCGCTTTTGATACGGCCGTACAAGGCTATTTACGACAAGTTGCTATTCAAGCAGAGGCGTATTACATAGATAATAATCAATATCCGCCTGATTTTAATGCTCTAGCTACAACTGATTATGACATTGATCCCAATCCCCAAAATCTAACACTTGGCGTTGCTACGTCTGGTGACACAGCGACTTACCTATTTTGTGCAAAACATGACGCTAGTGACAATGTTTATGAAGCTTCACCAGATGGGGATATTCAGTTAGATACTGGTAGTTGTCCGTAAAACGCCTTTCAATCCAATTTAGGGCATAACAAATCGCTACTCTAGTCAATTTTTGGACGCTTTACCAGATTTCGTGTGGCGATGCAGATGTTTGTGAAAACCACACAATGCGATATGTCTGTGAAAACCACACAATGCGATATGTCTGTGAAAACCACACAATGCGAGTAGGAACGAACTCATTTAGCATGGGTTAATATTACGTGGAAACGCTAATTGAACCAGTACACACGAAATCGGAAACCTTGAATTTTTGTAGTGTGCTCTACTACCAGATGCTAAAAAATAGGGTCATACGTTTTTTAGCTGAGCCTCATATTGCTCCATATTGCTTGAGAATTAAGTAAAAGTCGTATGACTGCAAATTTCTTGAAGGCTCTATTATGTGTCTTTTGCGTCTAGAACGCACTTTCTGTGCATTGAGGATTTGAGATTATAATCCGATACTGCACAAGCTGCCATGTTCTGAGTTT
>CALDTA010000121.1:0-4124 GCA_937924455.1 uncultured Deinococcales bacterium | reverse complement strand
ATGGCAATTTTTGCAAAAATGGATCGGACTGTCATGCGTGTTCAATCTGAGGTCATTGAAGATGAAGCACAAATCAAATTACAGCTTGAGATTAAAAGTCCTAAAGAAGTCGAGCAAATTGAAAAAGGGATTAAGCAAATTAATGGCATTACAAACGTCTATCAAACAAAGATGGGTATCAAGAAAAAATCTTTATCGAACTAATTACTTCTTGCCTTACTTTGACCGCTTTTCCCCACTATAGGTAAAAGCCTTCTTTACCATTTTGTAATTACTACCTTTATCAATTCCGATTTCTTTGCCACACTTACAAAGCAACTTCTCCCCTAAATCATCAGTTAGAACTATGTCGTATACCTTGGCAATTCTTAACTTATGGCAACGTAAAACTTCACCATGACCAATTTTGTCATACTTCCAAAGTTTTCGTTTGCAGCCTGCACATCGAATCGTCAACATATTATCGAATATCGAACTCTCACTTTATACTAGAGGCACTTCTCTATTAAACGCATCTATAGTTGATGGCTCAAATCCAGTATCAATTCATAATCATCTGGAAAGTCAGGATCATCTAACGCAGCCTTATTACGTCCAGTAGCACCACAGCGTTCACATTCGTAGAGGATAATCCAACCTTTTTTTGGATTGTGTTCTACACCAACTGGCTCGAGCAAACCCATACATTCATTTGCCCTATCTCCAGGGTTTATATCTACATGAAGCGAATACAAGCAAAAAGGACAGTGATTACGATAGCTGCCATTTTTTAAGGGTGGTACGTCACGCTTACAATAAGCACAAACGAAAGCAGTATTGCGTCCTTTACCAGTGAACTGTTTTAGGTCATTAGACATGGAAAACATACCCTTATCGTGGAAATTAAACGAGTAGCACATTTTCGGAGCAAAGCGGAGAAAATTGCAAGATGTATCCGAACCACAACAATTATTCTTTGACCCATATGTAAAACTCTTTTTGTCCTTTAAAATGAGGATACATCAGGCAGCTTGCAGGCTCGAGCCTGCCATCAGCAAGCCAACTTTTTCTGCTGTCGCCTCTGCTTGGCTGAGTTCACCCATTGATTGCCCTTCAAAGAGAACAATTATCCTATCAGACAAACTCAAAATTTCATTCAAATCAGCAGATACTAAGAGTACTGCTAAGCCTTTATCCCTAGCAGCAATAATCTGTTTGTGGATAAATTCAATCGCACCAATATCTACCCCACGGGTAGGTTGCGCAGCTATTAAAATTTCAGGATTGCGTTCAATCTCTCTAGCTACGATTAGCTTCTGAGCATTACCACCTGAATAATTAGAGGAAGGCAAATCAATCGAACGAGGTCGCACATCATAGTCTTCTACAAGTCTGCTTGCGTGTTCTTCCAAAAGTTTTTCGTTCAAAAACCCAAGTGCATTGCTAAAAGGCTCTTTGTGATAATCCCCAAGAATGCTGTTCATAGCCGCGCTGTATTCACCAACGATGCCACGTTCATTGCGGTCTTCAGGAATATGACTTACCCCAGCTTCACGGACTTCCCTGCTACTAGATGTCGTCATATCTTTACCAGCAATCCAAATACTGCCTTGCTGAATGTCATGTAACCCTACAATGCTTTGAACAAGCTCAGACTGCCCATTGCCTTCAATGCCAGCAATACCTAGAATCTCGCCTGCATGGAGTTTCATAGATATGTCTTTGAGCACTGGCTTTTGTTTAATTGGGTCGTCGATGCGAATGTTGCGGAGCTCGAGCTTAACCCCTTGCGGTTCCGCAGGCGTTTTATCAACTCGTAAAATCACTTCACGCCCAACCATCATATTCGCTAGCTGTCGCTGATTGGTATTCGCTTGTTCAACCATACCAATCATTTTGCCATCTCGCATCACACTCATTCGGTCACAAATCTCCATGACCTCATCAAGCTTATGGCTAATAAACACAACAGCATTGCCCTGTGCAGCATAGTCTCTTACAAAACTAAAAAGGTTCACCGTCTCTTGAGGGGTCAAGACTGCTGTAGGCTCATCCATAATCAATATACGAGCATTACGGTAGAGCGTTTTTAAGATTTCAACTTGCTGCTGCAAACCCACAGGCAAATTTTCAATTTTGTCGTCAGGGTCTATATCAAACCCAAATTGATCAATCAATTCCTGTGTACGCTTTCGGGCTTGCCTATAGTTAATCGCTGCGCCTACCAGCGGTTCTGCACCAAGCACAATATTCTCTGTCACAGTCAGTGGTTCAACCAACATAAAGTGCTGATATACCATGCCAATGCCTAAATCAATAGCATCTCTAGAATTCCGAATATCAACAGCTTGTTCATCAATTTCAATGCTGCCTTCATCAGCCGATTGATGCCCATAAAGAATTTTCATAAGGGTTGATTTGCCCGCTCCATTTTCACCAATGAGCGCATGAACCTCACCCCAACGGACTTCAAAATCAACCCTATCGTTTGCCACAACTAGTGGAAAACGTTTGGTAATGTTTTGCATATTCACAGCAAGCTTAGTCATAGTTGCCTTTAGTTTAGCACTTTATCTAAGCATTTGTGTCTCAAAAAAAATCAAAACATCTACGCCAAAGCATCTCTTCTCCAATACCTCTATTCCAGCAATTCATACAGCGTTTCCACGTAATATTGACCCGTAATATTGACCCGTAATATTGACCTATGCTAAGTGAGTTCGTTCCTACTCGTTACGAAGCTCGCCGATTAACTGACCTAAGTCAGTTAATCGTGGAAGAGCTTATAATACAAACGCCACTCCAAGTAAAAAAGCCCGCCTTTTAAAGACGGACTTACAACATTGTTCATTAAATTTATTTTACAAATCTTAGTGACTGTGATCTGCGTTTGTATGATAAGTGTTTACTACATGATTGCCATGAACATCATGTCCATCACGGTCGTAACCAGAAGCATTGAAGCCTGCTGCGTTATAACCTTCACGGTCGAAACCAGACATGTTGTAACCATTTAAATCATAGCCTTCACGATCATAACCAGATACGTCATATCCAGCGCAGTCATAACCTTCATCATCATAACCATTTGCATGATATAGAGCACCATTACATTCAAATTGAGCTACTGACGTTTCAACTACTGTTCCAACAGTAGCTGTCATAGTACCTGCCATAGAGCTACCATCACGGTAAAAACCATATGCATTTAAACCATTTGCATCATAACCATCACGATCAAAACCATATACATCGTAGCCATATAAGCTATAACCTTCACGGTCGTAACCATTTACATCATAACCAGCACAATCATAGCCTTCATCATCATAGCCACTAGCATTATAGTTTTCGAACGTGCAATCTACGTGCATCACTGCTGCTGTAAGTTGCTCTTCTAGTCTTTGCTCTACTTTAACAACTTCAACTGACGCTATAACTGGTGCTACAACTGGTGCAGGAAAAATTGCTGGTGAAACTTCAAGGACTGGAAGAGATACTGGTGCCACAACTGCAATTGGCTCAATAACTGGTTGCATAACTGGAGCTGCTTCAACAGTAACAGTTACTGGAGGCGCAATAATTGGAGCTAAAGCTACTGGAGCCGGAACTACTGGAGCCACAGAAACTGCTGCTACTGGAACTTGACCATAAGTAAGACCATTACGATCAAAACCTTGAGCATTGTAACCATTTGCATCATAGCCAAATAAATCATAACCATTGCGGTCATAACCAGTAAGGCTGAAGCCTGCGCGGTCATAACCTTCACGGTCAAAACCATTGCAATCAAATCCTGCTGCGTCATAGCCATCTACACCAAAGCCACCTTCAATAGTACAGTTTGGATTTACTTGTACAGTTTGAACAGTACTAACTTGTACTGGGGCAACTTGAACAGCCTCTACTACTGTTTGAAGTACATTCTCAACAACTGTAGGCGCCGCTACTTGAACTACTGCAGTTTCGCCAAATCTAAGACCATTACGATCAAAACCTTGTGCATTGAAACCATTTGCATCATAACCAAAACGGTCAAAACCATTGCGGTCATAACCATATAAGCTAAAACCTGCACGGTCGTAACCTTCTCTATCAAACCCATTACAGTCAAATCCTGCTGGGTCGTAACCATCAACACCAAA
>CALDTA010000120.1:0-4154 GCA_937924455.1 uncultured Deinococcales bacterium | reverse complement strand
AAATGGATGCTAAGCTTTGACTTTTTTAACGATTGAAGCAAAATTGGTGTGATACCCTTCAAGGTATGTGGCTAGGAGGCTGTAAGTTTAAAGTTGTAGAGGCTATAGCGTGTAAAAAATCGTTATTTCTTTTATGTCTAGCTTTGTTTTTAAGCAGCTCTTTTGCACCAATAAGTGCACAAGCTACAGATGTGCAATCTTTAGAAACATCAACGTCTACAGCACACGATGCAGCAGTTGCCATGGGACTGTTGCCTTTTAGCATTGCAAGTATGAAAACTGAGGCAGTGGTATTGACTGATGAATTAGTCAATACTACTTCATCTACTTCACTTGCCTCACCTACTGCACCTACTTCACAGCAGACACAACAGATAATGGGTAGATCAGCTTTTGCTAGCCCTGATTTGGTTGCCTCTCAAAAGCTAAGCAGCAATGACCTCTTGAAGAAAGTCGTACAACCACCTACACGCAAAGACTTTCAGCTCAATGGTTCAGTTGCCTACTTAGGAAGTTCAAGAAGTGCTGTAGTAGAAAACTTTGGTATTCCGGAAGCACCTGATTTTTATGATGTTGAAAAGCTCATTTTTGACCAGAATGGTTATCTAGTTGCACAAAAGACCTATTACAACCCTGAAGATATACCTGAAGTTGTTATAGAGCGAACAGGAAATTGGTTTAGTAGATTGTTTCGCAGGTCAAATAATCAGGTTAAAGAAGTTTTAAGTAGTGATGCTGCCGTAGAGTACCGTCCTAAAGTAGAGTACCGTCTTAAAATAGAAGGCTGCTATGGTTTAGATATTGATTTTGTTGCCAATGGTTTTGATTGCTTTGATGAAGAAAACCGTGTCCTGTACGTACAAGAGTGGAGTCCTGAAGGTAAGCTTATAAAAAAAGATAGTTACCAACTGCACCCTGAGGGTGTTTGGATAGATTTACATCTTCAAGAAGACTTTATAAATAACACCCGAATCGAACGACACTACGATGTATCTGCTAATTTGGTGGAATTCAAACGCTTTGATAACTTGGCAGATGCTGCGACGCCCACAGAACATATACGCTTTTTTTACAATGAAAGCGGTCAAAGAACTACGGAAGCTGTGCTAAACCGTGCTGGCAGGGCAGTGGCCTGTAAATTTTTAATTTATGGTCCTTTTGATACGTTGGAGTTAATCAACCACTATAGTGTTCGTGACTTGAATCAAAGTAGTACTAACGACATTGTTGATGAGGAAACACAATTTGTTTTTCGTTCACCCCTTACTGAGCAAAGTTATACCTGTGAGAAGGAAATACCAAGTATCTTAAAACCAGAACGAAGTAGTGTTATGGAGTATGGCTGGTTGTACGATGCTAATGATCAGCTTGCGGGACGCCGTAAACATGAGATAAGCCACTATGATGCTAAGGGTAATTTAGAAGAACGGACTATTTTTCTTTATGCAGATGATGTGCCGACTACCTTAGTAGCCATTAATAAATACGATGCTAGGGGACAGGCTCGAGCCGCAATCAATTTTGAGTATGACGGTAGGGGTAGGCTTGTGAAAGAAGAACGTCGGGACTACGGTGCTAATGGTGCTGATGAGGCAGGGAGGCTGCTCGAGCAAAGTAACTATGAATATCAAGGTCGAGAGCAGATTCTTCTAGAAAAAACCACAGAAGACTACGAACACAGCCGAAGCAAATCTATACAATACTTCGATGAAGCAGGAAACGTTATTAGAGAACAGCGATTTGAACTGTTTAACCGATTTGGCATATTAAACAACTTTTTTCGTAAGAAGTCAGACGTATCCAAAAGTTATACAGGGCGCAGCTTTGTTCGAGAAGTGCAAGCAGAGAATGGCAATATGCAGACACACGAACACTTCGTTTATCGCTATGATTATGCAGAAAATAGCAATGCTATCCTCAATTGGATTCAACGAGATGAAGGAAGCTATGTAGATAAGTTTGATAAGAGCTATCCTGAAGTTCACCATACAACTGCAAGGCGTATTTGTTATTACGTAGACGGTATGAGCGATCTTATATGTAATTCTCCTTTTGATTGAGTTGCTTAGATGGAGTGCTTCTAGTACCACTTGCTCATTTTTGTACTACACCAATCCGTTTATAAAGATTGGGGGAGTGTACTAAAAGTCGGTTGAGTTTTAAAAAATTATGTCATTCTGAATGTAGCGTGGCGGAATGAAGAATCCCGTTTTTTACGTGTGTGACGGAGATTCTTCGCTAGCGCTCAGAATGACATTAAACTTCCAAATAAACAAATTGATAATTCCTCAATCGACGTTTAGGGATATCTTCAAAGATTGACAAAGATTGACATTGTGCTAATTTTTAGCATAAACTATAAGAACTTAAACGTTCAAAGAAAGTCGTTTTTTAATTTTTCTTTTCCTATGCCATTTAGCTAATACGTATTACTAATACGTATTACTAATACGTATTAGTGCCTAAAAGACTAATTTGGTGTGTTTGTAGAGAATCTAATGCTAGTATGAAGCGAAAATCATCTGTTACCCAAAAACAAGTTGCTAAAGAAGCAGGTGTGTCTCAAACTGCTGTCTCACTGATTTTCAATGGCGATACTACTATTCGTATCAATGAGGATACGCGTAAACATGTTTTAGATATTGCAGAACAGATGGGCTATGTTCCACAAGCAGCAGCTCGGAGTTTAGTCCAAGGACATAGTAATAATCTTGCACTTGTGCTCTTAAGACCTCACCGCCAAGTCTTTAACGACCCTTATATTCCTAACATCATCACTGGTTTTTCTGAAGTTGCTAGACAAGCTGGCTTTCGGATTGTTGTAGAACACATTGATGACCTCGCTCGCTTGTCAGTTATTCGAACAATGCTCAAAGGCGGTGAGGTTGCAGGGATTGTCTTGAGTGGCACGATTGGCTCACACGAACTTACAACACAATTGACGCAAGAAGGTCATGCTATTGTTGCCTTAGATTCAAGTGCAGGACCCAGTTTGTCGAGTGTTGCTATTGATCACCTTGCTGGTGTTGATACCTTAGCCAAACATCTTGTAGGTATTGGTTACAGACGGATTGCCTGTATTACCTATGCGAGTCTACAAGAATCACATATACAAAAGCGTCTTAAGGCATATCAGAATGTTTTAAAACAAAACAATTGTGATGATGAGCGAGAGCTCATTCGCTACGGTAACTATGACCCACAGAGTGGTTATACTGCCATGAAAGAACTCCTCAATCTAAAAAAACAACCTGAAGCCGTTTATTGTATGAATGATCTCATGGCTATGGGTGCAATGGCTGCTATCAGAGAAGCTGGATTGAGTATTCCTGATGATATTGCCATTGTTGGCTATGACGACATGCGTTTTGCAGCTTTTACTGCACCAGCACTTACAACGATGCAATCACCAGAAATAGAACAAGGTCGAAAAGCTGCAAGTACTTTAATAGCAAATTTGAAAGCTGCATCACCGATACAAGAAATTCAGTATTTAAACCCTGAATTAGTTATTCGCGAGTCTTGTGGTTGGCAGAAGGAAAGAAAAAAAATGACCCACACTGTCAGTCAACCAATACTGTCAGTCAACCAATATTAGTGAGTAGTGCAAGCTAATTAGTCTAAAGGAAGGTGTTAGCAAATGCGTTTTTGCAAAACAATAGAGGTTCAACAATTATGAGACAGCAAAGTCTAAGTATCAATCTTATTACTGTAGGTATGCTGTTACTCGTAGCTTCCTTGGTATGGTGGGCAATCTATTATGCTAAATCTGCGGAAGCTACCAGAGCATACAAAGGTGGCTTGGCTAGTCTGTCTGCTTGCGTTTTTGTCAATAATGCGACTTGTGATTCTTTAGAAACAGGCAACGAATACCCTTCTCCAGCAGAATTTTTAGCGGATGAAGATGAAAACCTTAGAAGCTATGGGGTAGAGCTTTTAAGACCTAATGGGATATTAGCTTATCATCCTGCTATTTTTTGGTTATCGCTGATTTTTTTAGTTCTTGGTTCGCTTTTAGCCTTCTCTCGAAAAGATATGAATTTGGCAAGTTTTGCCAATAATGATTTATTTGTTGCCTATTTATTTATTATTCCAAGTCTGATAGGTTTTACGGTATTTTTCTTATATCCTGCTATTGGTGGTTTGCTTATAAG
>CALDTA010000119.1:0-5345 GCA_937924455.1 uncultured Deinococcales bacterium | reverse complement strand
TTTCAAAACACCCAAAACTTCCGCTGCAACCCACTCAATATCATTTGGTGCATAGTTATGCCCTCTGATGATAATGACTTCTTTTTTACGCCCCGTTACAAAAAGTTGTCCCTCTCTCAGATAGCCATAGTCACCTGTTTTGAGCCACTTTTTATCATTAAGTGTTGCTTGGGTCAAAGCTTCTAAACCAACATAACCTTGCATCAAAGAAGGTCCACTAACCCAAATTTCCCCTACCTGTCCATCTGGCAAAAGTTGCCCATCATCCCCATCATCACTGACAATGCGTAGCTCTGTACCATCAACTGCTGAACCACAACTAATGAGTGTAGTAGCTGCGCTAGTATTTGCCTCAATTGTAATGATTGCTTCACCCTCACTCAAGCTATCCCTTGAAAGTCTCTCTGTTTTTACTGCTTGACCTACACTGTGCAAAGATACACACACGGATGCTTCGGCAAGACCATAGGACGGTGTAAAAATATTCTGAGCTAAACCACAACTAGCAAAGCGATTTTCAAAAGCTTGTAAAGTCTCATAGCGAATTGCCTCAGCACCACACATCGCCATGCGTAATGATGACAATTCTAGGCTTTCAAGCTCTGCATCTTTGGTCTTTTCAGCCACCAAACTGTAAGCAAAGTTGGGTGCGGCGATGAGTGTGCCCTTATAATCTGATACCGCTTTTAACCACACACTTGGTCTTCGTAAAAAGTGCATGGGTGTCATGAGTACACAATCGATTTGCCAAAATATAGGGAATAAAAAACTAGAAAAAAGCCCCATGTCATGGAACAAAGGTAGCCAGCTTACCCCGATATCTTCTTTTGTAACTTCTAAGCGTGTACCAATTTGCCAAAGATTACTTAAAGCATTTTGATGACTCAGTGCAATGCACTTTGGCTCACCTGTACTTCCAGAAGTTGCTTGGATAATGGCAATGTCAGTACTCGCAACTTCTATCGAAGATAGTTCATGTGCGTTGCTTTCTTCTTCTAAGTCATCCCAAACTGTATCATTCAAAGCTATACACTTAGCCGAAATATTAAACTCGGCTGGTGTTTCTAAGGGCTGTTCTGAAATTATGAGCTTGCTGTTTAATAGTTGTGAGGCTCGAGCCAACCTCTGATAGCCCGCAAAACTCGACGCAGAATTTGAAGCCTTCACTGCCCCTTGAAGCGCTGGCAATACACAACAACTCGCACCTAAAAGTTGCGTTGCAAAATAGCAATAACTAAAAGCTGCACCTGTCGGTAATAAGATGATGACGCTATCACCCTGCACAACACCCAATGCAGACAGCTTTCTAGCGTAGTTCTGCGATTTCTCCCACAACTCTCCAAAGCTAACAAAACTTTCTGCTTTTCGACTCAAAAAGCGAAAGCCTTTTTGTGGACTCTCTTGACTTGCTTTATAAAGCATATCAGCAAGGGATTTTGGAAGCTCTGGTAATATTTGCAACGGCATCGACAACGGTGTAAATCTCCTCAGGAAGATTTTTCTAGTCTTCTGTTAGAACACATCAATATCAAGAACAATAAGACCTACAAGACACTGCGACCTACAAGATACTGCGACCTACAAGATACTGCCTATTATCAAGACACTACCTACAAGATACTGCCTAACACCTGAGCAACTTACAAACGTCTAGGCATTTCGTATCAATTTGCCTGTATAATTCACTAACTTTGGGAAGGATATACACATAATAGCTAAGCTATATTCTTAGTACTGTCATGGTTTTTTCAAGCAACAGCTTTTTATTTCTTTTTCTACCAATCTTTCTGCTGATTTACTATCTAAGC
Source organism: uncultured Deinococcales bacterium (assembly GCA_937924455.1). Taxonomy (GTDB): domain Bacteria; phylum Deinococcota; class Deinococci; order Deinococcales; family Trueperaceae; genus CALGZD01. The sequence goes on along the minus strand of CALDTA010000119.1, from coordinate 3,537 downwards.
AGTCGAAAACTTCGCTCACTTATTATTGCAATTGGTAGCTATATTTTCTTTGGCTGGTTTCGTCTTGACTATTTAGCACTCATTCTTTTATCTACAGTGCTTGATTACTTCTGTGGCAATGCCATTTACAAAGCAAAACTAGAAGGTCGTAAGGGTAAAACTTGGCTACTCCTATCAGTCATTAGTAATCTAGCCTTACTTGCCTATTTCAAATACTTCAACTTTGGCATTGATAGTCTCAATGGTGTTTTAACTACCTTTGGCGTAGAAAACCTTCAGGTTTGGACCGTCATTCTCCCCATTGGTATTTCCTTCTACACCTTCCAAACCATGAGCTACACCATCGACATCTACATGAAAAAAGCGGAGCCTGTCAATAACTTCACTGATTTCATGGCCTATGTCGCTCTCTTCCCGCAACTTATCGCTGGACCAATCGTTCGCTATAGATCTATCGCCGATCAGCTTCGCAGTAGAACGCATACTCTAAGTAAGTTCTCCGAGGGGTCAATGCGCTTTATGGTTGGCTTTTGTAAAAAGATTCTTATTGCCGATGCCGTAGCGCCTATTGCAGACATTGTTTTTGCAAGCGGTGACCCAACCGCAGCAGATGCTTGGCTAGGCGCTCTAGCTTTCACCATTCAGCTTTACTTTGATTTCTCAGCCTACAGTGACATGGCTATCGGTTTAGGACTGATGTTGGGTTTCCGTTTTCCTGAAAACTTTAACCATCCTTATATAAGTCAAAGTATTACCGAGTTTTGGCAACGCTGGCACATCAGCCTTTCAGCATGGTTAAGAGATTATCTTTATATACCTTTAGGCGGTAATCGCATATCACCATCTCGCACCTACATCAACCTTATGACTGTGATGCTGCTTGGTGGCTTGTGGCACGGTGCAAGCTGGACTTTTGTTTTGTGGGGTGCGTGGCACGGTATTATTCTTGCCATCGAACGCCTTTTAGGAAGTAAAAAGTTATGGAAAGCTATTCCAGCTTGGTTAGCAATTCCTCGAACCTTTGTACTGGCTATCATTGGCTGGGTCACGTTTAAAGCAGTTTCAGTACAATCAGCTTTAGATATCTACAAAGGTATGTTTGGTTTTAATGGTTTTTCACTCAGTGAATCTCTAGCTTGGCAACTCACAGGCTATCAACTGACTATGCTTTCTATAGCACTTGTACTTGTACTCATTGCTCCTTGGTGGCGGCATTTTCTTAGCACACGTTCACCCAGAATCTCATCCAATCTTGCAAACATTCACCTAGTTATTGTACCGCTCTTTATTCTCGCTATTTTACGTTTAAGTAGTCAAAACTTTTCACCATTCTTGTACTTTCAATTTTAATTATGAAACGAACACCTGAACACAGCAATAGATTACTAGATAGCTTGCCTAGCGCTATTCTTCTTTGCATTTTGGTAATTGGTTTTATCTTTGCTTTAACAACTTTGCCACTAGACTTGAATACAAAGGGGTTAACTAAAAAAATAGTGCGTGGTGGAGATGATGGCATCACAACCCAAATAGATAACGAACTCAATGATGCTATTGGCTTTAAGGATTTCGCTCGTAATGTTTGGGGAGTTATTGAATATAGAATCTTCAATGAGGGTCGTAAAGGTGTTTTGATTGGTGATGAAGGTTGGCTTTATAGCAATGAAGAGTTTTGCTATTACGAAAACGAACAAGCTGAGCTTGAACGTAAAGTTAACTTTATGCTCTCTACGCAAGAAACGCTTAAAAGCTATGGGAGTGAATTGGTTATTGCTTTTGTGCCTGCTAAGGCTAGGGTCTACCCAGAGTATTTGGGGAGGTATGAGCAGCCAAGTTATACGTTAGAGAGGTATGGGCGGGGGCTCGAGCTCACCCAATCAGCCAAATTAAACGTTGTTGACCTCCTTACCCCACTCACAGAGGCAAAATCTACACAAGCAACCTTTTTGAAAACAGATACCCACTGGACAACCTTTGGGGCAGAGTTATCTGCACAAACTATAGCAAAACATGTAGAGCAAGCAGGACTTCTCCCAAGTCTACATTCTGAAACATATACAACAACCATCAATGAAAACTTTGAACATTCTGGCGACTTACTAGCATTTATTCCACTTGGTAATTACCAACATATAGGTCCACAACCAGATACTATGCAAGCTTTATCAACTGAAAAAAGCGACAGTGATTCAAACAGTCTGGGCGGTGGATTAGGTGGTGGGCTAGGCGGTGGATTAGGCGGTGGACTAGGTGGTGGACTAGGTGCAAGCCTATTTGGTGACGCTAGTATCCCAGTCACTTTGATTGGAACTAGTTACAGTGCTAATCCACTATGGAACTTTGAAGGTGCTTTAAAAGTTGCACTTGGCACAGATATTCTTAACCTTGCTGATGAAGGTCTTGGACCAATAATTCCAATGCAAGACTATCTAGAAAGTACAGAACTTAAAGAAACACCACCAGAATTAGTGATATGGGAAATACCTGAACGCTTTTTACCTGTCGACTATGCAAATAACAAAAAACCCTGCCAATAGATTTAGCAGGGTAATCATAGCTTAGATTCTTCTTAAATTATTGCTATTAAATTATTGCTAAGTCCCACGTCCGTAGCGACCCGTACTACTCCCAGCAGAAGCTTCAGCCTCTTGAGCAGTAGACGGCAAGTTGCTTGGTCTTGAGGACATACTTGCAGGACTAGCAGTGCCTGACGAACCACCAGTATCTACCAAACGAGCATATTCTTTTGGATCAACCGCACGTTCAAACCCCATATCATAAGTAATCTTACGTTCCATAAAGAGTTCAGCTAAACATGCATCCATAGTAACCATACCCATTTCGGCACCCATCTGCATTTGTGAAGTGATTTGGTGAACCTTACCTTCACGAATTAGATTTCGTACCGCAGGTGTAGCAGATAAAAACTCATAAGCAAGAATACGTCCACGACCTTCAGCACGTGGAAGAAGTTGCTGTGTCAAGATAGCTTGCAAGTTATTGGCAAGCTGTACACGTACCTGCTCTTGCTGTGCTTCTGGAAAAACATCAATAATCCTGTCAACCGCTTCAGGTGCAGAGTTAGTGTGCAATGTTCCCATCACCAAGTGCCCTGTTTCAGCAGCAGTTACCGCAGCGCCAATCGTTTCATAATCACGCATCTCACCAACAAGAATAATATCTGGCGCTTGACGAAGTACAGCTCTCAATGCTTTATCGAAGCCATAGGTATCTTCACCAATTTCACGCTGATTAATAATCGAGCGTTTGTGTGTATGAAAAAATTCGATAGGGTCTTCAATCGTAACGATGTGTTTTTGAAAGGTTGTGTTGATGAGGTCAATCAATGCCGCCAACGTAGTAGACTTGCCAGAGCCAGTTGGACCCGTTACCAAGATTAGTCCACGAGGAAGCTTTGCAAGTGCAGCAACTTCATTTGGCAAACCCATCTGCTGTAAAGTCATGAACTCTTCAGGAATCGTTCGAAGTACGCCACCAACAGAACCTTTTTGGAAAAAGACATTAACCCTAAAGCGC
>CALDTA010000118.1:0-16570 GCA_937924455.1 uncultured Deinococcales bacterium | reverse complement strand
ATATGATGAAGTGATGCAAATCTTTCGTGACTGTTTAAAGCATGTTCAAGATGAGGGTATTGCGCCTGAAGAATGGCAAAGAGCACAAAGAAAGTTTGCAACGGGCATTACGTTAGGTGGGGAGACACCATTTAGTCGTCTCATGTCTTTTGGTAGGTCCTATCAATATACCCAGCAATACATGAGTGTTCAGCAAACCGTTGACTTGGTAAAAGCTACTAGTTTAGAGCAAGGCTTAGCCTTGTTAGAGACAAAGCCTTTTAATGAGCTTTTTGAGTATGTTTTAAAACCAAACTAATCTTCAATCTGAACTAGAATTATAAGTAAATCATATGAAGGGTAGATATACTCTTTCACATCTTGCAGTTGTATAAATTTGCGTTCTAAACGCTAGTTCCCAATTTTGCGGATTATTCAAAAACACCGTGGCAATGGGCTTTTCAGGAAATTCAGTAAAATTTCAAATGGATGGATATGCAGAAAAACCATAAATATAAGGCTTTTTGAATAAATGCAAGATGTTATACCAATTCCGTTTATATCCCTAGTTTAGTCTGACTAGTTTATGTCTGATGTCATTTTTATGGAGATATCTAGATAACTCACAGATTATTAGATACAGAATATGGTTGAGCAAATGATAGCCCTAACTCATTTGGTTATTACATATAGTTTCGGACACGGTATTAGCTCTGTAAATTTGGAATAGGAATGAGTTTATGACTTATAGAAACAGGTGCGGTATCATGCAATGTGAGTGCACTTTTTAATTTCGTTCACCTTGGTCATAAACATGCTAAATCTTTGTCTTTTCATCCTCATAAATATAGTTGTACCCGAATATACAAATTAAAAGCTCTTCCACGATTAACTGACCTAAGTCAATTGATCGGCGAGCTTCGTAACGTGTAGGAACGAACTCATTTAGCATGGGTCAACATTACGTGGAAACGCTATAAGGTGAACTTTTCAAATGATTACATTTATCATCTTGCATTGTGTGTTCTGAAAAATAGATAGTTTTATATTAATGAATAATCGTATTTTATTCTGATTTAATACAATTAGTGAAGTTGTATGAGTGGAAAATGTGTTTTGGATTCATTATCTAATCACAACAAACTGATAACTTAGATAAAGAGTTATGTCTGGTTATACCGAGTCCGACACTATCGTTAATTAACTAACCAGCTAGAAGCGTCAGGTGCTTAACCACATTCCGCTTCATAGTTAGGTTTTTAAATTAGAACAGCTTATGAATTAAGCGGAATTGTTATTACTTAGTCATAAAGGATGCTTTGGGAGATTTAATGAAACTTACTATGAAATCTATTTTAATTTTATTTATTACGTTTTTACTAACTATTGCTTTCGCACAGAGTTTCGCATCATTTTTTGTTGAACCTAATTCAACAGAAGAATTTGATGTAATTACAGGTGTTTCGGAACTTCCAGATGGAGGTAAAGTCGTTGATCAAGACAGTGGTGTAACTATTGTTGGAGATTATGTGCGTTATAAAGAAGGGGAGTTCATTGAAGTTGTCGAGGCAACAGTCGATGGTGGTTTTGGTACTATGATTGCACCAGATATTACTGTAGACCTTGTTCATAATACGCTTTCTGCCTATGGTGAAGTCGAATTAACAACGACCAATTTATCAATAAACACAACAGATTTATATATTTACTTAGATCCTTCAATTATTATTGCACAAAATGAAGTTGTAAGTCTTGATCCTCCTTTTGAAAGTTCTGGGGCTGTTCTAGATTCTGGAGTGCAGCAAGGGTTTTTATTACCGTCTTATACATATCAAGATGGTTTGTTCTTACTACGCAGCAAAAGTGAAAAGTTACAACTACGTTGGTTCTCTGATAGTGAAGGTAATACGATTTTTGAAACTACGGATGATTTAGATGAAGATGTTGTTGAAAAACTAGCACCATATATCCCGTAGTAGAAATGTAGTACAAAGACAGCTATGTTTGCTTGTTTTTTGCTTGTTTTTTGCTTGTCAGAAATTTGGTCGATAGCTACCAATTGATGTTTTTGGGTTTTGCCGAAATCAATCATAAATGTACCACTCAATGTGATGTTAGATTCGACGGAATGAAAATAGAGATTCAATTAGAGTTTGAGAAGAGATTACTTGTATTGTCTCTGTGACGTGAAAAAAATGAGTGGTTTGCTTGTGTTAGTGTTGCTTACTAACGTTTTTACTAATAGTTATGATATCCTTTTCGGGAACTACAATACATGAATTAATCAGTAGAGTATTCAAATTTTAGGGAATAAGGGATTTTGTGTGAAGTATATACATTTAGTTTTGGCTGTGCTTTGTTTTGCAATAATTCAACCAGTGTTTGCAGGACCTTGTGAAACTGTTTCGACAGATGGAACCCAAATGGAACTTGTCGATTTTGGACTCGCTTACAGTGAGGATTTCAAGTTTAATTCACAGGATGACAGATTAGAATTTTACAACGGGGTTTGTATTAGGCAGGATGCTGAGGATGTTTGGCAGTTAGAGGCAGAGTCGATTGTTATCGAAAATGTAAGTGTCGAACTTAATCTTAACGCTGAGGCTGTTGTTTTTCAGTTTGATGGATGGGAATTGACTGCCGATACCTTACAGTCAGGACAAGATCAATTTCATTTTGAATCTGTTAATCTTCAAAAAGATGATATGAACATTTCTGCGTCTGATCTGCGTTTAGATTTGCTCACAGATACGTTTTCATTAACTGATGCTAGTGCAGTTTACCGTAATGAATTTCAAATTAGTGGTGAAAGTATGACTATTGAAAATAACCAAGTTGTTTTTAATGATGCATTTGTCACAACATGTTTATGTGAAGAAGACCGTTTATATGATATTAGGTCTCCTCAAATTGTATTTGATGAGGCAACAAATTCGCTGATTCTGAGCCAGTCAGATTTAGTGATAGGAAATAGTACTATTCCTTTAGGAAATGACTATGTAATCAATGATGACATTGATCTTGATTTTCCGACACCCTTCTTAGCGTTTGGAAATAGTTTAGAATTGGCTCTTAAAGATATTACCTTAGCAAAAGGTATTAGCCTGGACTTGGGAGCTCAGGGTGTTAATACCGAGTTTGATTTTAAGCCCTATGCGCTGGCTAAATTTAATTTGAATGAGTCAAACACACCTGCTTTGGGAGGACGCCTTAAGGGAGTGGTTGGTAAGGCTACCGAGGGAATACAAGCAGATATGAGCTATACGAGACCCTTTGCCGAAAATTTTAGTTTTGATATTGGCACACATAATCGTAGCTGGGATGCTGCTGGAAATTTGAATGATATCTTTGCAGGTGTAAGCTATAGAGCGCTGCTTTTGAATGATGTTTTAGAAACAGGTATTTGGGAAGTTGTACCAAGAGTGTTTGGCGCACTAACGAGTCAGGAAAATGCTTCCGAACCTGTGGCAGGTCCGCGTGTTGGGCTTAGCCTGTCAAACAATTATGCTTATGGATCGTTGAATCAGGGGTTAATTCGACTTGCTGTCATTCCTGAAATAACTATGTACCCTGGGGTAAATGAATTTCAATATGCCTTAACTGTGGTGCCATCTTTGTCAATAGTATCGGACGGGTATAGTTTTAGTGCAAGCTATACACATAAACTTACGAATGGTGCCTCTCCTTTTGCTTTTGACCGTGCGAGCGAAGCTAGAGGGTTAAATCTATCGGTAGGTTTTCGAGACACAGATGAAAATGGAAATTCATTTGGTCTTTCAACTTCTACGGTTGTTGATTTCTTGAAAGATTCTGAAGCAAACCAAAGCCCTGTACGTGCCCTACGATTCAACTGGGATTCGACAATTAAGGGCGAACAAGACAGTATATGGGAATTCAAGCCCTATTTACATGCTGAACTTGCACGACTTATCACAGGTATTGAAGATCCGACTATCGATGATGCTTATCATGAGGATTTCTTTGAGTTTGGTTTGGATAGTTTTTTGGGCGATTGGGAATATGGCCTACGTGCAAGATTTAACCCAATCGTACAGGAAGAAGAGCATTCTGTGGAAGTTCTTGAATTGGGCATAGGCGTACCTATTAGACAGGGTGGATTGTTGATTAAGCCTTACGTAGGTGTTAATTTTGTTAGCCTGTTTAGAGATGAATTTGAATTTGATTTGTCCACTTACGGTCTTAGTGCATCATATGATTGTTGTGGGGACGCTAGTACATTTTTCCGAGTTAGAGATGGCAATGTGAGTACTGGTTTGACGTTACCATTTTAAAACTATTAGAGAATCTATATGAGTACGGTTGTTTCTCTTTATAAGTTTGCAAGCAAATATTGTTTAGCAACATCAAAATGGTTTTTTAACGAAGTACTAAGAAAATATGTCCTTTAGTAAATATGTCCTTTAGTAAAATAGCCTTTAGCTTGAAAGCAGCCTTTAGCCTTACATAAGATGTCTCCTATTAGTATACTTGGTTGTGTTTGACATTATGACATTTACTTTTAGCATCAAGCCTAATTTTAAAGATATTCTAGCTTATGGTAGCTTATGCGTTTACGTTTAGATAAATACTTGTTTTTGGAAAGCTTTTTAGTCTTTTTGCTAGGCGCTGTAATCTTTAGCTCTCTAGTTATTTTGAGTAGTACTATTCCAAGATTGCAGTATGTTATTGGTGTGCCTTTTAAGGAATTGGCTTACTGGTTATTACTGCAATACCCTGATGCTTTGGTGCTAAGTTTGCCTATTGCTGTCTTGCTTGCGGTATTGTTCACTTATGGTCGTTTGTATGGACAACATGAACTTATAGCTATCAATGCTGGTACTGTGTCACCAATACGAACTATGCTTCCTTTTATAGTTGTTGCAATTTTAGCTGTGCTTGCTGGCTTGGTCTTACGTGAATATGTGGCACCAAGGACTAATACACAAGTGCCGACCTTGTGGTGGCAGTTGACAAGCGAGGACGATGCGACAGGAATTCAATATCTTGTAGAAAAGAATTTACCTATAGGTGATTTTGACTTGTATTTTGAACGAGCTGACCATAGAACAAATGAAATGTTTGATATTCGTTTGACATCATGGAAGGATAAGTCGCTACAAGTTGTTTTTGCTGAGAGAGCTGAGTTTGAAGATAAGGAGCTGAAGCTATACCAGCCACAAATTATTTCTCTTGATTTAGATGTGGATTTTACACCGAGTGAAACAAATACAGTTGAAACTTTAGTTCGCAACATGCTTAAGCGAGCAGATGCTGTTCCTACAACTGAAAGAGTAGGAAAAATAACGAGCTCCAAAACTTTAGAAGAAATTATTGCGGAGTTCAATGAAAATTTTGCGGATTCACGTTCAATCCGCAAGGTATACCAAGAAGTTCAAGAATTACCTCCAAATTCTTTTGAGTGGCGGGAGTCACTTATCTTTCTCCATAAAAAATTAGCTGAGCCTATGGCGGCGCTAGCACTGCTTATCTTGGCTATGCCACTAGCATTGATGGTAGGCAAGAGTCGTAGTGCTGGATTAAGCATTGCTCTGCTTGTGATGCTACTTTGGTATTTAAGCTTTTCATTTGGTCAGCTTTTGGCACAGGACGAGATAGTTCCTATATGGTTTGGGTTGTGGACGCCAAATATTATGTTTGCTTGTGTTGGTATTGCTTTACTTCTGTGGCGTGAAGTGCGGGCTTAGCTTTAAGCTTACTTTAAGCTTAGGCGGCTCGAGCCCACCCCATACCCTCAAACCAAGCCTCACGCGCCTTTTTGTATTTCTCAACGTTCCGTAACTTCACATCCTCATAACCACGAATCATATCTGGTAGCTCTGCAAAATTCACGGCATCTTGCAGATTACTTGCACTTAGGTTATCTGCAAGATGCAAAATATCCTTTGTATACTCTTTTATCAAAGAACGTTCAATCTTACGAATACGATCGTAGCCAAATATATCTAAAGGTGTGTTACGTGTCCACTTAAGCTGTTTCAGGATTGAAAATAGCCAGTGATTTGATTTCCCAAGACCAATCTTTTTCTTCATACCAAGCTTTTTTAACATTGGTGGATGTAACTGATATTTGAAACTAGCATTCTCACCAAATTCTTGAGGAATTAAGGTTTGAAATTCAGGTCGCAAGTGTAATCTAGCCACTTCATATTCATCTTTATAGGTCATGAGTTTAAAAAGATAACGAGCGACAGCTTCAGTAAATCTTGTTGATCCAACAAGGGTGTGTTGTTCTTTTTGCAGCACTTTAGTAAGCGTTTCAATATACCTTTTGGCGTAGCCAACATTTTGATAGTCGATAAGCTCAGGTATACGGATTTCGAGTAGTCTTCGTAGTTCACCAGATGCTCCCAAGGAGTTGATAAGTTGTTGAGCATTCGTGTTTAATTCTGGCAATATGCTTAATGCTCCTTTGCGCTCTTCTTGTGATGCATGTTGCCAAGATGGGTCTAAAACGATTTGTCTACCAACTCGAAAGGCTTGTTTATTGGCTTGTACAGCCACACCATTTAGCTCAATGGCAGATTCGATGGATGATGCTGAAACAGGTATCAGTCCATTTTGATAAGCTGCACCCATCACAATCAAATTACTTGGCATGTGTGATCCAAAAAGGTTTTCAGCAAGGTTTATAGCATTTAGGTAGACATTATCTTCGGCTTTAGTATGTGCTTCGATGCGTTCAACAAGTAGGCTAATATCTGGATGCCGAATAGCAGTATTTGCAACGCTGTGACCCGTTGGAACTTTACTACTAGACACTACAGCAATCGTACTCTCTTTGTTTGCATGTTTAAGATTCTTTTCTGTATTTGCACCTAAAATATCGAGAGCAATGTAGGCATCGGCATTTTTTGTGCCGATTTTGTTTGAGCTATCTGGTGGCGCATTAAAAAGCTTGATGTGTGAGACGACAGGACCACCCTTTTGACTTAAGCCTGTCTGGTCTAAGCAGTGGATGTATTTACCATCTAACACAGCGGCTGTTGCAAAGATTTGATTGACTGTGACAACACCTGTACCACCTATACCCATGATATAGAGCTGGGCTTCTTCAGGAACTTTATAAACAGGTTCTTCTTGTGCAAAGTCAATGATGAGTTCTGATGTTTTTGCTGCTTTTCTTTTTGCTAAATCTGTTTCATCAGGAATGATGGTGAGAAAGGCAGGGCAGTCACCTTCTAAACAGCTATAGTCTTTGTTACAACTTGATTGGTGGATTTGCGTTTTGCGTCCAAATTCTGTTTCCACTGGCAGAACACTCATACAATTTGACTTTTCGCCACAGTCGCCACAGCCTTCACAGACAGCTTCATTGATGAGTACACGAAGTTTCGGGTCGGGTGCTTGTTGGCGCTTACGTAAACGTCTTAGATTGGCAGCACAGCCTTGGTCGTAGATGAGTAGTGAGACACCTTTGGTTTGGCTCAGGCTGATTTGTACTTCTTCATAGCGGTCTCTTGTCCAGATTTCGGTACCTTCTGCTAAATCAGATTTGTTGTAGTCGGTGAGCTCGTCTGTGACAACTACAATTCTAGTGACACCTTCTGCTTTGAGCGCTTTGGTGATAGCTGCTACACCCATGCCAGATTCAGGTTGTTGCCCACCTGTCATAGCAACTGCATGGTTATATAGCAGCTTGTAAGTGATGTTGGCATCTGAAGCAATGGCTTGACGAATTGCCATAGAACCTGAGTGGAAGAGTGTGCCATCGCCGATGTTTTGGAAAATATGGTCTGTGCCAGAAAAGTAGGATGCACCTGCCCACTGAGCACCTTCGCCACCCATTTGGGTTAAGCCTGTCACATTTCTATCCATGAACATGGTCATGGAGTGACAGCCGATGCCTCCACCAACCACTGCACCTTCAGGAACAGTAGTTGAGCGGTTGTGAGGGCAGCCAGAGCAAAAGTAGGGCGTTCGTGCGCTTTCTGCCATGTTTAGCAGGATGGGTCCATCAGTATTCGCTTCAAGTTTGTGTTGGCTTATTTCGAGTCTACTATCTTGAATGATGCCTTTAAGGCGTTTGTGTAGCACTTTGAGAATTTCATCGGCATCTAGTTCACCATCTGCTTTAACCAAGAAGCGACCGTGCTCGTCTTTTTTGCCTATGATGCGTGGACGTTCACTATGGTTATACAAACAGTTACGAATAAGTAGCTCGATGAACTCTCGTTTTTCTTCAATCACAAGAATTTCTTCTAAGCCTTTGGCAAAGTCTTGGATGACACCCTCAGCTAGAGGAAAAGGCATATTGACCTTTAAGATGCGGATGCCTAGGTTTTCTAGCGCATCATCGTCTAAATCGAGTGCATAAAGTGCTTGACGTAAATCAAAATATGTCTTGCCTGCTGCGACAATGCCAAGACGTGCTTGGGATGGATTCACGACAATACGGTTGAGTTGATTGGCTTCAGAAAAGCGTTTAGCAGCCTCTAAGCGCCCTTCAAATATTTCTCGCTCTTGTTGAATTGAAACAGGTGCTAGTAAGTAGGGATTGAGGGTAGCTTGCCAAGGTTTGCCATCAAAGCTAAAGTCTGGTTTGATAATTTGCCAGTCATCACGCACGATTGCGGTGCTGTAGGCATCGGCTACATCTGTTACAAATTTTAGTGCTGTCCATAAGCCAGAGTATCTAGAAAGTTCAAAACCGTAGCGACCAAGCCAAAGAACTTCTTCGACATTGCCAGGGTAGAGGATAGGCATGTTGGCATCAAAAAGTGCAAGTTCAGAACCGTGTGGAACGGTTGAAGATTTACAGCTTGGGTCGTCACCTGCGATGGCTAGTACACCACCGTTAGGACCTATGCCAGAATTTTGTGCATGTTTAAAAATGTCACCACTGCGGTCTACGCCTGGACCTTTGCCGTACCACATGCCTAAAACACCGTCATATTTTGGTTTGGGGAAGAGGTGACTCATTTGTGCGCCGAAGATAGCTGTGGCTGCTAAGTCTTCGTTGACGCCTGGTACGAAGGTGACTTGGTGTTCTTGAAGGAGGTGTTGACTGCGCTCGAGCATCGAGTCGACATTGCCAACAGGTGAACCTCTATAACCAGAAACTAAAGTCGCAGTATTTAAACCAGCACGTTTATCTGCTTTGTGTTGATCTAAGGGCAAACGAACAAGTGCCTGTATACCAGACATAAGGACTAAGCCATTTTCAACAGTATATTTATCATCTAGAGAAAATGAATTTGGTGTTGTTTTTAATGTTCCTTTTTCTAAATTCTGTGCAATTTGGGTCATGATGCCTGTACTCCTGACTTATCTAAATAAGGAATAGCTCGAATAGCTCAAAGGGGTAATTCACATTTTGACATATTTTCTAAGTTATTCCGTTAACTAGCTTAGAGTTCTTCTTGTTTTCTTGTGTACATTATAACGAAGTATATATGGAATATGCATCTAAATTTGCTACCATATGCTTATTATTAAGCAGCAGTATGCTAAGAAATAAGAAAATTATGACAGAAAAGACTAAATTAATATTAGATTCGAGAGATAAAAAAATTCTAACTTTCTTGCAGCAAGATGCCAAATTAACCAATGCTGATTTGGCTGATAAGGTTGGTTTATCACCCACGCCTTGTTTAAGACGCGTGAAACGATTAGAAGATGCTGGGTATATTCGCAGATATAAGATAGAAGTTGATCGACATAAATTTGGCTACCCTGTTATGGCATTTGTTCAAATCAGTATGACAAAACAAGTAGAAGGTGTGCTTGATAGTTTTGAAAAGCAAATTTGTGAACATCCTAATGTTATTAACTGCTACTTGGCGACGGGTGAGAGCGATTACTTGCTGCAAGTTGTTGCTAAAGATTTAGAAGATTATGCCAGAATTGCTCGTTATGAATTAGCAGCAATGCAGGGTGTAGAAACTCTCAAAACAACTTTTGCTATTAAGAATATTGTTGAAAATTCTCCTGTTCCAATAGCTGAAAAGACATAATCTTTCTATTCTTGTTCAAAATGTTTTTTCAAGAACGCAATTTTGACTTTAAACTTGACTTTAAACTTGACCTTGAATTTGCTCATTCTAACGTTTTTTGAGTCCACTCTCTGACAGCCAATAATTTCTTAAAGCAATCCCTCCTAGCCCCCCTTAATAAGTGGGGAATCTTGTGAAAGTCCCGCTTATCAAGGGGGATTTAGGGGGATTTATTGAAGTGTATACCCATCGGACTCAGAATCCGTTAGAGTCAGTGAATTTGACCTTGAATTTGACCTTGAATTTAACCCTGAATTTGACCCTGAACTTGAACTTGAAGTGGTCAATTTCTTACGCTGGTTGATTTTAGCGAGTGATAAAAAATTGCACCGAGTACAAAATTAATAGTTTGGTAAGTTTATTTTTCTTATTCTTTTCTCAGAAGCGCTTACAGCGTTACTAACATAACTAACACTATTTTGAGCTCGCTCTCCCTTACTAGCGAGCTTATTTTTTGTCTTATGGGAAGCAAAAAATAAGCGCTTCGTGACTTACGTCAACAAAGCGCTTCGGTTTTTTTAGCTCTTAGCTAATTTAGCTAGGCTAGTTACCTTCCTAAGAACTAAAACTACCTTCCTAAAAAACTACCTTCCTAAAAAGAAGTTGATGGCTTCTGTTGGCGTCATATTTGTACGCACGTTTGAAATTAGTCTTGCAATTGTGAGTGGACTTGGTGTCGGTCCATCAAACAGTGCTACGTAGCGTTGGCTACCCTGTAATTCAGGAGCAGTGTATTCAAAGTAATCTATTTCTTTACCTTGTGGTACAAGAAAGACACTATCCATAACTTTGGGTTGGGTATTTAGGATATACATTTGTGATTGGTTGTTGGTAATAAAGAGTCTTTGCGCTGTTGTGGCATTTGAATAGATATAGTCATCCAATTCGTAGAGACAGTTTTCTAGGTAAGGGAAAACATTTTTGATGCTATTTTTGATGTCAATGCCTTCATCGATTGGCGGATTGTAAACCAACATGCGTGGGTACGGTCCTGTTAAACGTACTAAGGCTAGGAATGATAAGTCCGTTGCAGAACGGTCTTTTGCTGCAACGATTGCAACGCCTTCATTTTTACCAGCATCAATTAGATGATTGAAAGTAGCAAGCAAGTCATCAATGATTTCCTGTTTGGTGTAGCCAGTTGTTGGTTCTCGCGGGTCAGGCAGGTTGTACCAGCCATGCACCCTTTTAAACATGCGGTGGACTTGGCTTCTGCCGATTTCGCCTGGCTGCCAAGTATTTGGGAGTAAGAACCTTTCAGATACAAACCTGTAGAGCTCATAGTTTGGATCATCGGTTGCGACTGCGCTTAGTGCTTGGTTGTCATCAATACCTGCTTGAATCGGCGGGAGGGCAGGTTCTATGATATCGATAGCACGTTTAAAAATAAGAGCTGCATCGTGTCCTGTAGCTTTTTCCTCTAGCGTGGTTAAGTCTAAGTCTTGCGTTAATTCGTCGTAACAAACTTGGCTCGAGCCAAGTTGAATAGTCAGTAAAAAAGTTAGCGAAAGTAGTAGTGTTCGAGTGAATTTGAACATGATTGAAGTATATCTATAAAGTGTGACGATAGCATGATAGTTCGACAAATAAAAAAAGCGGCACAATGGCCGCTTTAAAATGATTATCTTGCTTTTAGTGTTAAGTTATTGAGTAAAACGCAACTCGTATTTTGCATTCACAAACGGTGCAGCTTTACCATTTGCTGAACTGACTTTGACAAGAAGTTCAAGTGCATTAATTTCTTTTGTACATGTTCTATTACTTGGTGTAACAATACATGTCGCAATTATGTTTGAGCTTGCACCGTTATAGAAGTCAGCTCTAACTGGAATTGTTGTTTCAGCAGGTAAAGAAATTTCTGCGCCTCTTACACTGGCGTTGACAACATCATTGCTTGTAAAACAGTCAACATCATTTGTAGCTTCAATTGCACCTACATAGTCAGGATTAGTTCCGATAACTGTGATGTTTGGATTAATGCTTTGGATACCTAATTTACCACACTGATTGTTGATATCTTCTGTTTCATCGTAATAGCTAGCTGCATAGGTATACAAGTTGTAATTAATAGCTTGATTGTTATAAACACGTACAGCTAGGATGGCTGTCAAAGGTGTATCAGCGCTTTTATTAGCAGGGTATGGAACAAAAATACAAGGTCCACGACACTCAGTTGCTTGATCAACTGGAATTGGCACAATAGCACTTGTTTCCAGCTCAGTACTTGCAAAGCTGTTCATTGTTCCGAATGATCCAGGTCCAGTACTTCTGCGAACTGCTTGGAAATCGCCATTACTATCTTTTGAAACTAGGATAATATCTGCGATGCCTGTTAGGTCGCTTCCGTTAGCGCCTTCGATTTCAAACCAGACACCATCGCCACCTGCATCACCAGGAATATCAACTTGGTAATAAAAGCTTGTACTTCTGTTATCTGTAACAATTCTGTCTGTTAGTGAAAATGGACCAGAAGCGGTTTTATTATCAGCACCTAGCGCAATAGATGAAGGGTTGCTTGCGTTACTGCCTGCTGGAGGCGGGGGTGGTGTTGGGGTTGGTTGAGGTGTCGTAATTGTAATATTTGGACTACCACAAGCAACCAGTAATATAAAAAGCAAGCCACTTAAACTCAAAACTAATTTTCTCACAAAAAATCCTCCATGTATGTAGTACTACTATTGTATGTGCAGTACTAATATTATATATGTAGTACTGTGTGTAGATGTTGTTCTACAGCACAGATTTATTGACCTAAGACATTGACTGGCACTTCAATTTCTTTGTGTAGCCTGTCTATTAAAAGTATTTTAAACCAAAAGCGTGTGTATTAGCTTAACAAGTCTGAACAAACGTCCAGCTTATGCTATTACTACTCAACAGCCATTACGAAGTCGTATAAGTCGGGTGCGCCAGGGTGGGCTTCGATTTCTAAGTCTTCGTAGGTGCTAGAGAGCTGCTCGAGCCAACCCTCAATTTCATCCTCAGTATAGTTTGTGTTGTAGTACAAGGTGGCAATTTCTTTGTCATCATCTAGCTTTGCTATCAGTGACTCTAAGCAATCTTTGGCATTGCCAGTAGAAAGCGTGAGTTTATTGTCAATCAGACCGATAAACTGCCCTTCAGTCACATCTACACCGTCAATGCTGGCTGTACGACTTGCTGTGGTAACTTCCAGCGTATTGGCGTCGTCTGCTATATCTTGTAAGTCATCAATTAGTTCTTGAGCTGTTTTTGTACCGTCAAAAGCAACTGCAACAGCCAGTCCTTGACCAAGTGTCTTCGTTGGTAAGACATGAACTTCTTTTTCAGGAATAAGCTCGTTCACACGCTCTGCTGCCATGATGATATTTTTATTATTTGGCAAAATCACAATGCTTTCAGCAGGAACAGTGCGCACTGCATCAGCAATGTCTTGCACACTTGGGTTATTGCTTTGACCACCACCTACAACCCTAGCCCCTAAGCCACGGAAGCTTTTGGTAAGCCCATAACCACTACTTACAGCAACTAAGCCACTTTTTGCCATCTGCACTTCGTTAAAGTCGGTATCATCAACAATTTCTTGAAACTGCTCACTCATATCTTCAACTTTTGAACGAACCATTGTGCCGTATTTAGCAACCATGGCTAAAAGCTGTTCTGGCTCTTCGGTGTGAATGTGCCCTTTTACAAAGCCATCACTACCAACAACCAAAAGCGAGTCACCTTTATCAGAAATCATTTCTCTGATTTCATTTGCAGAAATGTTAGCGTCTTTGAGCAAAAACTCTGTACAGAAGCCAAACTCTTCTGAATCCATGTCTTGTTGTGCTCTAAAGGTTATTTCAGGCGGTGGTGGCAATTCTTTACCTTCAAATGATGCAATAACACCTTCAAGCACACGTAAAAAGCCAAGACCGCCAGAATCAACGACACCAGCTTGTTTCAAAATAGGTAACATTTCTGGTGTTTCATCAAGCGCTTGCTTGCCCTCTTCCCATGCATGTTTGAGGACATCAAGCGGCTTAGCATGACTGCTTTTTTCGACACCTTCGGCTGCACGGCGTACAACGGTTAGGATAGTTCCTTCCGCTGGTTTAATGACTGCCTTGTAGGCATATTCAGTCGCAGATTGCAAAGCTTTGCTGATGCTTTCACTATCGAGTGTAGTTGCACCTTTGATTGATTCTGCGAATCCTTTGAGAACTTGACTCAAGATAACGCCAGAATTACCTCTAGCACCCATTAGTGAACCATGCGAAAGCGCATGTGAAAGCTCTTCAAGCGTATTCGGTGCTATATCACGTAATTGTTGACGTACAGATTGCATTGTGAGGTGCATGTTGGTACCTGTGTCGCCATCTGGTACAGGGTAGACGTTGAGTGCGTTGACTTCTTCGACGTAAACACCTAACCAATCAGTAGCATATATAAATGCATCTGAAAGGCTTTTAACATCAAATTGGTGGCTTGCAGCAGCACTAGACATGGTGCAACATCCTATCTTGACTTAAGGTGTCTTGACCTAATGTTCTACCAGCTAATGTTCTAGAAGCTAGTGTTCTACAAGCTAGTGTTCTACAAGTGTAGAAAAATTTCTTTAACATGTTGTAACTCCTACTATTTGCATCAGTTTACCGCATATATAGGCTGAAACAAAGCGACTTAAAGAGAAATTGCTAGGATTTCCTCTTGTATGAAGATATTTTGCCGTATATCGCAAATGTTTTTTATGGCAATCTCTAATGTATTTTGGAATGAGCATTTACAAACTTGAGTCACTTACTAATGTAAATGTTAGAAATAAATGGAGAAATATAGTGATTGTTCTAGGATGTTTTAGGACATTTGCATTGATTAGCTAATAAAATAAAGACGGTTTACCAGATTGCGTGTATCGACTTGTGTATCCACTTGTGTAATCCTTGATTGATTCAGTTTGACTTGAATTAATACACACGAAATCGGAAACCTTTATAAAAAAATAGCTACCGCATTTTAGTGCGGCAGCTAGATAATATCTTGATTTTACCTAATTACTTATTTTTCAACGATATGTACAGTCTCAATGTTGTCAGCAGGAACAGAGCCTGGACGCATTGGGTCAACACGTTGAATACGGTCAAGCACATCGTCTCCTGCAATGACCTTACCAAAGACAGCGTGCATACCGTCTAAGTGTGGAGTGTCTACAAAAGTGATGAAGATTTGCGAACCGTTAGTATTTGGACCACGGTTTGCCATCGATAAAATGCCTTTACCTTTGTGGCTGAGCATTGGGTCAAACTCATCATCGAAAGTATAGCCTGGACCACCTGTACCTGTACCTGTAGGATCACCTGTTTGTGCCATGAAGTTATCAAGTACACGGTGGAAGATGATGCTATCGAAGTAGTGATTCAAGGCTAAAAAGACAAAGTTGTTGACTGTTTTAGGTGTTTTGTCTTGATAAAGGTCTATGACCATGCGACCTTTGCTTGTTTCCATAATTGCCATATAGTCTTTTGATTCGTCGATGACCATATCAGCTTTTGCAAAGGTGGTAACACGTTCTTCACTTAAAAAGGGAGTTAGGCTGTAACCTTCTGGAATGTACATAAATTAATCTTACAGCTTAGGCTTGGTGACAAGCTAGGTAATAAGGTATACGTATGTATACCCATTCACGTCCGTTCGCCGATGTGTGTGAGCTTCAACAAATCGTGGAAGAGCTTTAGTAATAAAAAAAGAGCGACATTGAATCGCTCTTTTATACAATTACTGCAGTAAGTATCAGGTTAAAGCCTAACTTTTCTTACTCAAAACTAACATCAAGCACTTTATAGTTGAACTTCTTTTGACCAAGCTGGAAGGTAACGTCATCATCAGTTTTCTTACCCATAAGCTGTGCACCTAAAGGGGATTCATCAGAAATGTGATTTTGAAGAATGTCAGCTTCGTGCGTACCGACTAAGCGGAAGTTGTATTTTTCTTTTGACTTTTTGTCTTCGACTTCAATCAGTGCGCCAAGGCGAGCAATGGCTTCGTCGCCTTCTTGGTGTTCAACAACAACGGCACGGTGAATAATTTCTTCAAGATCAGCAATACGTGTTTCGTTTTGACTTTGTAGCAAACGTGCTTCATCATAGGCAGCACTCTCTCGAAGGTCACCGTCTGCAATTGCAGAACCCATGTATTCAGAAAGTTCTTGACGTCTGGTTTCAGAGAGATAGGTAAGTTCGTCTTTGATTTTTTCTAAACCCTGTGGGGTTAAGTAGATTGGTTCTTTTTTTGCCATATGTATACTCCTGCTGGTTAGGTACTCCTATGAGTTAGGTCTAGAGCTTTGAAACGGAATAAGCCCATATAACAGGCTCTTTGCTAGCAGATTGTAGCATAAATTAGCAGAAATGAAGGGTGAACAATTACCTCTAAGAACGGGGGTGTCTGCATATTTAAGGGTGATTAATATAGCTCTTCCACGATTAACTGACCTAAGTCAGTTAATCGGCGAGCTTCGTAACGAGTAGGAACGAACTCATTTAGTATGGGTCAACATTACGTGGAAACGCTTATAGTTGGGTTTAAGCTGAACTCTTTGAAAATTTGATATAGACACA
>CALDTA010000117.1:0-5371 GCA_937924455.1 uncultured Deinococcales bacterium | reverse complement strand
TCATTGGTAGGCACAACAGTAATACTAGTTGGCTGTACAAAGGTCGTTGGAGCAGTTCTTGCAGTTTGAATGAGTGTCGTTGCAAAACTAGCAGGACGCAAAAAGTTTTGCGTTTCGATGATGCCAGTATCTCTTCTCTGTCCAACCAAAATCGTAGGTACAGCAACAAGATTACCTGCTACATCTATTGCGCCACCGCCAGAATTACCACCATCAAACTTACCATCAGTCTTAATCCAGCGATCACCAGCACTTACAAAGTCTTCACCAGTAAATCCACTGATAACCCCTCTTGAACTCGTAATGGTATTACCACCAATGAGAGGATAGCCCCAAATAGAAATAACATCATTTGGATAGAGGGTACGGTAATCACTTATTGGAATATGCGGAAAGCTGCCTACCTGAGCGCCATTAACATCTGACACGATTCGCAACACTGCTAAGTCAAGACTTTCATCGCCAGCGGCATATTCAGCAATGTATTTAGGCTGTGGTTCACTAAACAAATCAACAGTCACAACTATCGTGTGCTTCTGATAGGGCTGATTTTGGGCATCAGCAACAACGTGATAATTAGTCAAAATTAGCCCTGATGCATCAACAACCGTACCCGAACCACGCTCGCCCGACCAGTTTCCATCAGCGTTTTGTGGCTGAATCTGTACAACCGCTGCAAGAATCGTATTGGTATTATCTCGATTTTGTGTCGACTGATAAAGCGTAGTTTGTGCAAAGCTAACTGTAAAAAGTAAAAACAGTAGTAAAAAGCTATTTCGTTTTAAAAATTTCATGAATGGGTTCCCTTCCCATCCTTTTTACACCTAATAGCTCAATTCTAGCAAACCAAGCTCTCATTCTTGTGTAAAAAATGTGAGTCTTATGGCAATTTGCTTTTTAGCTCATCCCATAAACAGACGAAAAAAGCACCTATCACGCAGATTACATTTGAGGGAAAGTCTTAGGATAAATTCGGAAAGCTATCCTCATTAATCGTCATATCCATAACCCGAGATACTTGCTGGTAGTAACCTGCTAAAAACTCATCAAGAGAGTCGGACCTCATTTTCAAATGCAATTTATCAGCTTCATCTCGGTTCAAACTTAAACACTTAGCCTCAACCAGTGTTCCAAAAACTTTATAAGCTTTATTGCGACCAAAACTTATGTTCTTATCCGACATCTGTCTTGAAATCGTTGTTTGTAATTTATATTGAGAAACTTGGCTACCCGCTTTTTTGCTTTTACGTTCTAAAAAATAGTCATATACGCTTGATATAACCGTGCGAACAGTATCACTATCTTGAAAAGGACAAACCTTATTTAATTTTCTTCTGAGCTCTCTGTTTTGAATTTCCTCAGTCGTAATTTCAACAAATTTGTACTGTCGCTTTTTTAATTCTAGATATATTCGACGACCCATCCACGCATCAATTGCAGCATAGTTTACTTGCGCTTCGGTTAAGTCTTCTGCTTCCCAATTACTGCGAGCTTGTGCTTTTGCTATACGTTTTTCAAATAAAGAAACACTGAGTGTTTTTAAACCACAAATTCCTAAGTCTTTTTCAATGTCATTGATTTCTATAAAGCCTTGGGGAGAAAAGTTGTGCTCTTCCATAAGCTCTATGACATCCGCAATAACACTACAACCAACTTTTTCAATAGCTTTATCTTCAAGTATCGCTAGTAATTCTTCTGGCAATCCTATCTGCCCTATTCGAAATAGAACAGCCGTTGAATCAGTGGAAAGTTGTATGAGACAGGTTGGATAGCTTTCACCTTTTTGAAAAGCTGGTTTGCTTTCTGTATCAAAGCCAAGTACGGACTCACCTTCTAAGGCTTGTAGGGCTTGAGGCAGTTTGTCTAAGGTATCCACAACAATAATCTTGCCACCGAATACGATGCGCTCGAGCAAAGGCTGCTCCACACCAAGTTGTGCGGTTTCTTCACCTTCCTCAATCACATGAGATGACGGTCTGTTATTCGATATTGTTTGCAAATCCTTTATAGCAATAACTCCAAAAGCTCTAAAAAGAACATTAATCCTAATACTGATAAACCCACAAAATGCTTTTGTCAGTATTTATTCAGAATAGGGTTCAATCTCTTACAAAAAACTAAATGAGGAATAACGCCCAAACCTAAAACTCTAAATGTATCTTGCTCTAAATGTATCTCGATTGATAAGGAAACAAGATGCTCAAGATACTCAAGATGCGTATCGTTCGCTCATTCTGAAAACAAAACGTGCCAAGATTGTACCCACAACTAAACCCACTGCTGCCAGTCCAATCAAAATTAGATTTGGTGTCATCTTAAAGTTAAACCACTTGGCAACCTCTACACCTGCTAACAGTGCAAATCCAAAAATAAGGCAAATTACCATAGCATTCACCATGCCCCGACGGCTCAACCACAAATTTATAAAATAACCAAAAAGCATAAATGATAAGGCGTGAAATACATAATCAAGTGGTGTAGCACTTGTATTTAGGCTCCTGACCAACTCACTAGATGCTGATTGCATAACAATAAAAAAAGCAGTCAGCAAGCCTAAAATACCCGTAAAACGGTTATTGGGTAAACGACCTCTACGTCTTGGCTTATTGTTAGTTGAATTATCATCAGTGTCTTCAGATGTATTTGAAACTTTGCTCTTCTTATAATCATTTTTTGGCTTTTCGCTTTTTGCCACCTTGCGTGGACCACGCTTTCTTGGCGGACCTGCTTCTTTTTTCTCTGCCTTTTCTTGCATTCGGCGTATTTCTCTGTTCATATCTTTATCCTAAAATCTAACTATAGTTCTTTAAGCTTTATAATAGAGTGAAAAACAATAACCGTATATGTCTAAAAGCACTATTTATTGTGTCTATAGAAGCTAATTGCTTCCTTCTTAAACAAGCACTTTAATCTTTGTTAGCGACGAGGTATGTTTACAAATCTTCCCTTTTGCCCAACATATCTATAATGACTCTACCAAGTTCAAAGTGCCAATACAACGACGGCTGCGCCCATACTATGCTAATTCAGATTATTCACCCTTAGATTTTCACTTGTAAAGCACTAGGTACTTTAAAGCACTAGGTACTTTCGCAAAACTTCAGAGCCATCCTTACACAATCTAAGTATATGGATAATCCAAGTATATGGATAATCTAAGTATATGTAGTAACATGACCCTTCTCCACTTTATCCAATGCTAAAAGATATCTAGCACTAGGTTCATCAATAATCAGGGTATTTAAATAACCGCCATGCAAGGCTGCTAATAAACCTTGCACCTTTCCCCTACCAGCAACTACACATATGGCATGTTGAACCTTTTGAAAGTGCTGCAAATCTGGTCCACTAGCCCTAGCATTGATAGGGATATCTGCATAACTACCATCAGCCCTAAAAAACACTGTCGCTATATCGCCAACAACCTTTTCTTTTCGCAACTCCTTCAAATCTTGGCTTTCAAGATAATCTCCCTCATACAAGTGACTAGGCAAACCAGACGCAGTAGCACCAATACTGTAAAGATAAATATCAGCCCTTTGCTGTAAGTCTAAGATTCTAGCAATACTCCGCTCTTTCCAAAGCGCTTCTTTTGTTTCTCCATAGTCAAAGAAACTCGGTACTGGAAATGGATGCGTCTTGGCTCTGTATTTATCAGCAAAACGCCTAAGAATCTCTGAAGAGTACGAAATGCCAGCATCGTGACTATTACCTGCACCGTTGAGCTGCACCACTTGCAAATCAATAAGAGGCTTGAATTGTAAATGCTTGGAGATGTTGCTCACAGTATTTCCCCATGCCACGGCTAAAATACTCGCTTTAGCAATAACAGTGTTGAGATAGAGAGCTGCCTCCTTGCTCACACGCTGCAAACATGCTTCGTCTGATACATTGTCGGGAACATTGACAACCACAACTTTTCTCAAAGCAAAATGCCTAGCAACTGTCTCCTCAAAGCTTTTCAGGTCTTCTTCAGGGTTATGAATACGAATATCTACCAAACCCTGTGCTTTGGCATGGCTAAGTAACCGAGACACCTTTGAACGAGATAGCCCAAGTTCATCAGCAATAGCTTGTGTCGTTAGTTCTTGATAGTAATAGAGTTTGGCAACTTTTATTGCATCTTGATTTTTTTGTTGATTAGACGTCATAAGTGCTTTCAAAAACATCATACAACCAAACTGCACAAATGTGCAGTTATATTGATGATTCTGTGCATCTAGATTTAAAATTGTTTCATATAAAGCATGGGTAACTGCAATCTACCCTAAGGCATTGTCATAAAAGACATACATAAAAGAAAGGTGCATCCGCAAAATGGAGGACAAACGAGCCTAGGACGTTTTCGCAGCAAAGCGGAGAAAACTCCAAAGGTGCATCCGTATCGGATATATCCTAGCTTTGTTACTTAGTCAAAGTTTTTCTTTTCCTCCAAAATAAGGATGCACCTATAAAGGAACAATCAAATGAAAAGACACGAACAACTACAGCAACTAAAATCACAAGAGTACGACCTACTTATTATTGGTGGTGGTGCTACAGGTACAGGTGTCGCACTGGATGCTGCTACTAGAGGCTTAAAGGTCGCACTAATTGAACGAGATGACTTTTCAGCAGGCACCAGTAGCCGCTCAACAAAACTTATCCACGGTGGTGTTCGTTACTTAGAACAAGCAGTAAAAAAACTTGACCGAACACAATTCAACCTAGTGCGAGATGCCCTCAAAGAGCGTGCTGTGCTTATTAAAAATGCGCCACATTTAGCCAAACCTCTAGCACTGGTCACACCACTCTACCAACTCTGGCAAGTTCCTTACTTTATGACTGGTCTAAAGCTCTATGACCGTTTGGCAGGTAAGTCAAATCTAGCGCCCAGTTACTTTGTCAGTAGTAAAGATGCACTGACACGCTTTCCTATGCTTAAAAAAGAGGGCTTGAATGGTGGCGTTGTCTACTACGATGGTCAATTTGATGATGCTCGCATGAATGTAACCTTAGCCTTAACCGCTGTCGAACAAGGTGCAACAGTTGCTAACCATGTTGAGGCAGTAAGCTTTATCAAAGCAGATACTAAAATAACAGCTCTAACTGTGCGAGATAACCTAACAGGCGATAGTTGGGATGTAACCGCAAAAGTGGTTGTAAACGCTACAGGACCTTTTACTGACCATATTCGACACATGGATGACCCTCATGCTACTAAAATGCTGAGCGCAAGTTCTGGCATTCACATTGTTCTAGATAAATCGTTTTCTCCACCCGATACTGGCTTGCTGATTCCAGAGACTGAGGATGGTCGTGTTTTATTTCTACTCCCGTGGCTCGAGCACACCATCGTAGGTACAACAGATACCCCAGCAGAAATCGAGCC
>CALDTA010000116.1:0-3093 GCA_937924455.1 uncultured Deinococcales bacterium | reverse complement strand
GGACAGGTTGCATCCACAGTTGCTAAACCAAGCTGAGCTGCTTGTTCTCGTACTACAGGGCTGATGCCGTGGGCAGAGAATACGACTGTATCTGAAAGTTTCGTGTCTTTTTCTCGCAAGCTTTTTATATCGCCTAAGTCTTCTACAAAGTGAACATTGTGCTCATCTTCAAGGCGCTCTACAACTGTATTGTTATGGACAATCGAGTGATAAACGGTTAGGTCACCATCACCTGAGTCTTGCATCGCTTTGGCTGTATCTTCAACTGCTTCGATGGCCATTACGACGCCTGCACAGAATCCACGAGGTTTTGCTAAGTAAATACGTTCGATCATGACCTAGTATATCGTTTTCGCTTCGGGGGCTTTTGTAGTGTGTGGATAGATTTGGCTTAATTTGTCTGGCATTTTGATATACAAACTAAAGTACAAAGCAATCATGTGTTTAAGATGGAGTTGAAAGGTTGCTGTGACATGGAACACTTTGTTGGTGAATATAAACGCTATAGAGATTACTTAGATGGTGCATTGCCTCAGTTGAGTGACGATGAGTTCTTTAGGAAAATTGGTCCTACGAGTAATTCAGTCGCAATCATTATGAAACATATGAGTGGCAATCTAAAGTCTCGTTTTAGTGATTTCCTAACTACTGATGGTGAAAAGCCTTGGCGTGATCGTGAATCTGAATTTGATGTGACGGGCTTGAGTCGTGAAGATCTTATGCAGTCTTGGGATGAAGCATGGCAGGTTCTGGAAGATAATGTATTTGGGCTCGAGCCCAATGATGGTTCAAAAATAGTCACAGTGCGTGGTGTTGAACTAACGGTAAATGATGCACTTTGTCGTTCACTTGCACATATTAGCTCTCATGTTGGAGAGATTATTTTTGTTGCAAAGTATTTTAAAGGTGAGAAGTGGACTTACTTGAGTGTTCCACCTGGTGGCTCTGAGGCTTATAACCAGAAACCAACTCGGGAAGTGATTCGTTAAGAACTTTCTGAACTACCTGTTGAGCTTTTCATAATCTTCTTGTACTTTCTCAATACTACAGAGGCTAGTTTTGATAATATCACCCCGCCACCATTCTGGGTCAGGCTCAACTAAAATGTTTTTTAATGCTTTGTGATTTGGTGCTAACTGAATACCAAAGGTTGATGGAAAAGGTAGAAACCTATCATCTGTATCAAATGGGATGGTTTCTGAACCATCATCGTAGTCGAGTGTAATAGACCATTTGCGGTGTTCTAGGACGGGTAAGTCAAGCTCGAGCCATAAATAATACTCTAAACTATCGTCTTGCATAACACCTTCAGGAACCGCTAATTCAAAATAGTCATCAAACAATAAATTATCTTGCCAAACAGGGTTTTGGCATTCACCATAGGTCAGCGCAGCCATACTTCTATAATGATAGACAGGATAAGGATTATGATGTGCTTCAATAAGTTGAACTAGATAGGGGGGATGTTCATCGGCATAAAAGTCATTGCGTAAGTAGTGTTCTATAGATGCATTAGCTAGGCTAAACATCGGATGATTGAGTACAGGCAACTGCGTTAGATATGCAGTGAATTCTGCTAGCCCACTGCCAGGTGTAATGTAATCACTTGTACCCGCTCTGTTTTCACTGGAACCTAAATGACTACTACCAACTGTTGCAATCAGAGCTTTATTTTCCTTAAAAAGCGCATCTGCACTGTTATCAGTTTTTTCTTCTAACTGATAGTAAGGATTAAACAAGTTTCCTTCCATGTTACTTTCACAAGCCCACTGCACTTCCATTTGCTGGTGCCAGCCTATCACTTCAAACACCTTGTCTAACAAAGATATCTTGTACTCAGTTTTGTCGAAGTCGCTATATTCTTTTTGTGACATGACTATCTGAGCTATTTCTTTTGCCCAAGCATGTGCAGTGTGAGTGGTTATGTGGTGGTCAATAGGGTAAAACGCATGATAGCCACCTTTTGCCGCAGCTTCTTTTGTAAGCTTCAATAAGTCTGGTACATAGTCAAATCCTGCTTCAAGATAAGCCTTGAGCATAGCTTCGTATTGATCTTTACTATCGATTTCAAGCAAATAGTTCTGTAGTTCTTTATCTAAGTATTGTTCAGAAACTAAGCCACGTTGAGGTACCAACATCATGATAGGTGTCATACCTACAGTTTCTAGGGCTGTTTTGTATTCTTTTAACCATAGTACTAGGTCAGTTTTTGGCAGAGCACCGTCTTGTGGCTTTGCTTGAGATAGTCCAAAGTCTAAATCATCTTTCAGATTATAAAGCCAACCTTCAGATCCAAGGTGCATGTTGTTTTGTACAGCATTCTCACAAAATGCTGTTTCAACAATATCTGCGAAAGCTTCA
The DNA here is from genome assembly GCA_937924455.1 of uncultured Deinococcales bacterium. Taxonomy (GTDB): domain Bacteria; phylum Deinococcota; class Deinococci; order Deinococcales; family Trueperaceae; genus CALGZD01. The sequence goes on along the minus strand of CALDTA010000116.1, from coordinate 732 downwards.
TTTTGACCATAGAATTCAGCGGTATCTGGTAGTGGTATTGCTTCAAAACGCTTATTTAATTGAGTTGATAGTTGACTACTAAGTTGAGCTACGCTAGTAGGAAAAAACAAAAAAGCGCAGAATATGAAACATAAACTAAAGAGCTTTGACTTGGAATTCATATCTATAAACCTATCTTTCAAGTACTAAAGATATTACATTTAGCTAAAGTTAAAATAAGAGTTATACCGAAGTGAATCATAAATGTCATAATCCCAGTCAATACACAAGGTTTTCAAGCCTTTATCCTTCGGTTATTTCGCAATCTTTGCGACTATATCTTTATGACATTCATCTTTCAGTTTAGTATTAAAGAGTGTTTCGTGTTGCTGGAGAATATAAGTTTTCCCGTTTGGGACGGTACAACTTACATGGGTTTACATCCTTTAGCGTTTCCACGTAACAACTGTACACACTAAGTGAGTTAATTCTTACTCGTTACGAAGCTCACCGATTCACTTCCCGATTCACTGCTGTTGCAGTGAATCATGGAACTGCTACTTAGTGTCATGACTCAAGCAAATGGTCTAGACTTTGTGCGTCTAGGACGTAATTTCATCAGTTTTTAGCAACAAGAGTTATGCTTTAACTCTAAAATAAATAAGAAGGCTTTATGAAACTGTTACAAGTTTGCTACTTAAGCCTGCACCAATTTCCCATAAGTAACTGTCTTGCTCTATATTGTTGGGCCAG
>CALDTA010000115.1:0-4853 GCA_937924455.1 uncultured Deinococcales bacterium | reverse complement strand
TAGAATACTGTCGCACCGTTTCCAAAACTCACCTGGGGCATTTGAATCTCTGGCTTTTTTCGATAATTTGATGGACCACCTTGATTATGATGCCATGCGTTTTCACCCAAATACAGCCACACCAATTACTAGTGGCTCGCAATTTGGAAGAATTGACTATACACAAGGACCTGCTGCACTTGGTAGCTATATCGCAGATTGCATGATTCAGCGTGGCTTGCAAGATGGTTCGAATGAAGTTAATAACTACACGAATCAGTTTTATCAGTCTGCGAATCCGCCTTTAAACCCACTTATGCCAGGAAATCCAACGTTGATTAACCCTACGAGGTGGCAGCCCTTAGAGCTCGAGCGCTTTATTGACCAAAGTGGCATTGGCATAGACACGGGCTCTCCACCCTTTTTAGGTGCTGAGTGGGGGCATGTTGCTCCTTTTGCACTCAGTGGTGCTGACCTACAAGTATTTGAGCGAAACGGTCAGCGCTATCCTGTCTATCATGACCCAGGTGTACCGCCTTACATCACTGCAAGTGGTGCAGGTGAACTGGTAGAAGAGTACCTCTGGAACTTTGCGTTAGTTTCAGCATGGTCTGCCCACCTTGATCCAACTGATGGCGTCATGGTTGATATTTCACCCGCCTCCATAGGTAACCTGACGAGTGCTGATTTACCAAGAAATGTTCAAGACTACAGAAACTTTTATAATTTCTTTGATGGTGGTGATATAGGGCAAGGTCACTCTGCTAATCCAGTAACAGGGCGTCCGTACCAGCAAAACCTTGTAAAGCGTGGTGACTACACCCGTGTACTCGCAGAATTTTGGGCAGATGGTCCAGATTCTGAAACGCCACCAGGGCACTGGTTCACGGTACTGAACTATGTATCTGACCATGAGATGCTAGAAAAGCGCTTTAGAGGTACAGGACCAGTACTTAGTGATTTAGAGTGGGATGTTAAAGCCTACTTTGCGCTAGGTGGGGCTATGCACGATTCAGCCGTGACAGCATGGAGTATTAAAGGCTGGTATGACTACATTCGCCCAATTTCTGCACTACGAGCAATGGCAGATAGAGGACAGAGTAGTGACCCAAGCAAAGCCAACTACAATCCTACAGGTATCCCTTTAGTCGAAGGTCTGATAGAAGTTGTCAGTGTAAATGATCCTCTTGCTGAGGAAAACTTTCAGAATGTAGGCAAAATCAAACTGAAAGCATGGCGTGGTCCAGGCTTTATCCGTAGTCCTATCCTAGATACAGCTGGTGTTGATTGGATTTTGGCAGATTATTGGTGGCCTTATCAGCGTCCTACCTTTGTAACGCCACCCTTTGCAGGCTACGTATCTGGTCACTCAACCTTTTCAAGAGCTGCTGCTGAAGTATTGACCCTTCTAACAGGCGATGCGTACTTCCCAGGAGGTATGGGTGAGTTTATTGCACCACAAGGTGACTTTTTGGTCTTTGAAGAAGGACCTAGTACGGACATTGTGCTTCAATGGGCAACTTACCGAGATGCATCGGACCAAACAAGCCTTTCAAGAATTTGGGGTGGTATCCATCCACCAGTTGATGACATCCCTGGTAGGTTGATTGGCGAGCAGGTTGGTATTGATGCGTTTAACTATGCCAGTCAGTATTTTAAACAGTAAAGCTCAAATAGTAGATAGGCTTCTAGATGCTTCATCACATTGAACTATATGTAAGTGATTTAGAGAGAGCCATAAGCTTTTGGACGCCTTTTATGGCGAAGCTTGACTATGAGGCTGAACGTTGGTCGGAAGGTATAAATTACAGTCACAAAACAGATACTGCCTATATTTCTTTGCTGCAAGCATCGGAGGAGCATCTTAGTGCTGGCTATCACCGCAAGCGAGTTGGGTTAAATCATATAGCCTTTAAGGCAAAATCACGTCAACAGGTTGATGATATTAGAGACTGGTTGAATGGAGCAGGATATCCTTTGCTTTACGATGATAGATATCCGTATGCCACAGCTCCAGATTATTATGCACTGTTTTGTGAAGATCCTGATCGCATCAAATTGGAAGTTGTTGCACCTGACTAAGTTGAAATGGCAACAAGCTAAAGTTTGAAAAGCTGGGGTTTGTGCTTTTTTCGTTAGCGCTTGCATTCAGGCTTCTGTTATAGTTTTCGTGAGAAACTCCATTATTATGATACGTAGTCAAGACCTTTTTAATGTAGAGCTTGTTGATGACGAGCTCAAAGCCTTGCTTAACCCTGAAAATCCTTGGGATATCTTAGCAGAAATTGATCGTTTTCTTGAAAATCTTGAAGACAACCGTGAAGGCGATATCCACGAAACTGCTGTTGTCAAAGGCAAAGTATTTCTTGCTAAAGGTGCTTCAATTAAACCTCATGCCTACATCGAAGGTCCAGCGTGGATTGGACCAAATGCTAGTGTGGGTCATGCTGCCTATGTTCGTGGTGGGTCAATTTTGGCTTCAGGTGCAAAAGTAGGACACGCGAGTGAAGTGAAGCATTCGCTCTTACTCGCTGGCGCACAAGCACCGCACTTTAACTATGTTGGTGATTCTATTCTTGGTAATAATGTGAATATTGGTGCTGGTGTAAAGCTGGCTAACTTTCACACCATGGGCAAGAATATCAAAGTGGATGGGCAAGATACTGGCTTACGGAAGTTTAGTGCTGCTCTTGGTGACAATGTTTCGATTGGCTGTAATTCAGTGCTTTCTCCAGGGACGATTATGGGGCAGAATGCAATTGCTTACAGTGGTGCTATGTTGCTTGGGGTTTATCCTGCGAATAGCATCATTAAAAATCGTCCGAAGCTTGAAATTGTTGAACGTACTTAGCAAGTAGAAAATCTCTAACTTAAAGCAATTCCACGATTAACTGCGACAGCAGTTAATCGGCGAGCTTCGTAACGAGTAAGAATTAACTCACTTAGTGTGTACAGTTGTTACGTGGAAACGCTGTTAAAATAAATTTAACCTCTAGCTGTTGAAATATAGCCAGAGGCTTTCTTGTATGAATTTAGCTTTATCAAGCTAACATTTACTTGGGAGTTTTTGGATAGTTTCTCATTTATGAGAGTGATAGGGTCAGACTAGATTTTGTATGACCTTATTTTAGAACTAGGAGCTACTTTTAATGAAAAAAATTCTTAGTGTTTTGTTGCTGGCTTTGTTAGTCGCTACAGTTAGTTTAAGTGTTGCTCAAGAATCTGCTGACGATCCAGTTGTACTGGAAGTTGGTGGCACATCTATCGCTCTGAGTGAACTTGATGACCGCTTTCGTGTTTTTGTAGGTAACATTGCTGTGCAGCAACGTCTGCCCCTTACCGATGACATCTTGGTTGAGTTTGAACCACTCAAAGGTCGTTTTTTAGAACAACTTGCTACCGATATGGTGCTATTGCAAGAAGCAAAAAAGCGTGGATTAGACATTACTGAAGAAGAAGTAGATGAACGCTTTGAAGAAGTAAGAGCACAGGTACCTGAAGGTGGAGATTTTGCAGAGTTGCTAATTGGTGCAGGTTTCAAAGATATCGATACGCTACGTCGCTTTATTCGTGAAACGACAGAGCGCGGCTTGCTTCTGCAAGAACTTCAAAGCGAAATTGATGTCAATGAAAATGATGCCAGAGAGTGGTACGAAGCAAATAAAAGCCAGTTCCCTGGCGAAGGTCAAGTTTGTGCTAGACACATTTTGTTAGAGACTGAAGAAGAAGCAAGTGGCATCTACGATGACTTGGTAGCTGGTGCGGATTTTGCGGAAACTGCTAAAGAAAAAAGTACAGGTCCAAGTGGTCCAAACGGCGGTAATCTTGGTTGTTTTGGTCGTGGACAGATGGTGCCATCTTTTGAAGAAGCTGCTTTTGCTGCTGAGCTTGATGCACCAACAGGACCAGTAGAAACCCAATTTGGTTTTCACCTGATTCAAACTTACATACCTGGCTTTGATGATTTAAGTGGGCAGGCTCTTCAAGGTGCGACAGACCAAAAGCTTGGTGAAGTGATTGATACACTTTATGATGCTTCTGGAGCTGTTACTTATCCTGACCGTTTGCCGTAAATTTGCTAGTTTGGATTCTTATACCCAACACTATTATGGTGTTGGGTATTTTTATGATGTTAAAGAGAGATGCATCAAATTTAGGTTGCTTAGTTAGGTTGCTTACTAGTATTGCGTCAACTGTCAAATGATGTATGTTTTCAATAGCTCTTTCCTTTAGATAAAGGAAGGTTGAGATGGATTTGATGACAAAGGTGCAAGTATTCATCAATTCAGCCTTGACACGATACTAGGTTAGTCTGGTTGTGGAGAATTAAATGAATAACTCAAAACAGTCCCTTCGTATGCTTGGTCAGTTTTCTGTATTTATTGGCTTAGCATTCTTGGTATACATTTTTTGGAGCAATAGGCTAGACATTCAGCAGATTAGTGAAAAGACGGTCCTTATAATTGCTGCGTGTAGCAATATGTTTATTGGGTCGTTACTTATCAGAAGAAGCCGATAAGTAGGGTGCGTTCCACGCACCGCCTTTTAAGTCACACCATTACAATCACGTATAAAGATAAAGACGAAGCCCTAAAAGCTTTTTCTTCTTACAACACTTTCTTACAACACTGTAGGTTTTCGATGCACACTTGGTGCGTAGAACGCACCTTACAGAAATGCTGTAAAAGTCGAATCGCCTCTAACATCTCTGTGATTTAAGCCGTAGACTAATCTTTATGTCGCAAACTGGCTTAAACGAACAACGCGAACAACGTAAGAAAAACCTTGAATCTCTAGTAGAGCGAGGTTTTGAAGCTTATCCATATACCTTTGAGACAACTCACAAGGCTCAGGAACTACAAGATAAATATCCT
>CALDTA010000114.1:0-3863 GCA_937924455.1 uncultured Deinococcales bacterium | reverse complement strand
GAGATGGATGAGCTTGCACATATCCTCAAACATGCTAGCGAACGCAGTCTTATCCTTCTTGATGAAATTGGTCGAGGTACCAGTACCTACGATGGGCTTTCATTGGCATGGGCAGCTTGCGAGTTTTTACATAACAATGTGAAGGCGTTTAGTCTATTTGCAACACACTATTTTGAACTGACAAGTTTACCGCAGCATTTGCCTTGCGCTAGAAACTATCATGTAGCTGCTAAAGAAGAAGCTGGTGATCTAACCTTTTACCATCAGGTGTTGGAGGGTCCAGCGAGTAAGTCTTATGGTTTGCAAGTTGCAAGACTGGCAGGATTGCCTACGCCAGTGCTTGAACGGGCAAATATAATCATGACTCAATTAGAAGCTGCTAAGGATGAGGATAGTCAGGCAGTTATTGATGAGCTGATTATGTTGGAGTTGAATAAGCTTTCACCAATAGATGCTCTTCAAGTTTTGCAAAAAATTCAGATGAGACTTAAAAAGATAGAGCCTATTGATGTTTGATATAATGGCTTCAGTTAGAAAATTTACGATGAAGAATAATCTTTGTATTGTGTTTGGAAAACTATGAGCAACTTTAAATTTATTGACCTTTTTGCAGGTGTAGGTGGTTTTAGAGTTGCCTTAGAGAGTGTAGATGGTGAATGCGTTTTTAGTTCAGAGTGGGACAAGTTTGCACAAATAACATATGAAGCTAATCATGGGGATAAACCACATGGGGATATAACTGAGATTGATACAAAGGATATTCCTGATTTTGATGTTTTGACTGCTGGTTTTCCATGTCAACCATTTAGTAATATTGGAAAAAGAGAAGGCTTTGAACATCCAACACAAGGAACTTTATTTTTTGACATCTTAAGGATTTTACGTGAGAAAAAGCCAAAGGCTTTTATTCTTGAAAATGTAGAAGGTTTAGTAAGACATGATAAGGGTAAAACTTTTAGTACTATTATTTCATCTTTAGCAATATCTGAAAATGGTTTACCAATATTATTTCCTGCTGAAGATAGTTTAAATTACCATATCTTCTGGAAGGTTTTAGATGCAAAAGATTATGGTGTGCCACAGCAGCGAAAAAGAATATTTATTGTAGGTATTAGTCAGGAACACTTATTAGAAATTCCTTCTTTTGGATTTCCTGAACCAGAAGATGAGTTAGTTAGTATTGGGCAGTTTGTTGAAGATAATGTTGAAGGTTATTCAATATCTCAGCATTTACAAGATGTCTATATATATAAAAAAGATGATGGTAAACCACAAGTCATAGACCAAGATTCTGATGTTCAAGTTAAGACACTAGTATCTACTTATCACAAGATTCAAAGGCTTACAGGAACATTCGTTAAAGATGGTCCTACAGGGCTTAGGCTTCTTACACAAAATGAATGTAAAGCAATTATGGGCTTTGATAAAAACTTTAAAATCCCAGTATCTAGAACTCAGATGTATAGACAAATGGGTAATTCTGTTGCTGTACCTGTAGTAAAAGCTGTAGCTACACAACTCCTTCCTTTTGTTGGTCAAAAGAAAAATGTCGTGAAAAGCTCATGATTTCTCAATTGGATTTAGCAAGAGAGTTTTTTAAGAAAAACCCTAATAGAGATATAAAAACTGCCGAAGCTGTTGATTGGTTAGAAACAGAATTTGAAGATAGAACAGGTGAAATCTTTCGTGATGCACCAAGAGCAATTCGTACATTAGGGCAGCAAGGGTTTTTGATAAAGGTAAGTAAAGGTATTTATAGATACGACCCAGAGCTTGAGCATAAAAGGGAGTTAGAGGATTTTACTCCTAAGCAAAAGGCTGAAATTCTAAAACGTGATGGTTACAAATGTGTTGTTTGCGGACTTGGTTCAGAACATGGTGTCGAATTACAAGTAGACCATATAAAGCCAAAAGATAAAGGTGGGTTGGCAGAACTAAGCAATGGTCAAACGCTTTGTGGAAAACATAATTATCTTAAGAAGAATTTTAGTCAAACTGAAACAGGTAAGAAGTTTTATATTCGCCTTTTAGAGTTAGCTGAAAAAGATGGTAATACTGAGTTAATAGAATTTTGTCGAGATATTTTAAAAACTTTTGAGAAACACGATATCAATGGGCATATTATTTGGGAAGATTGAGTACTTGTCTGAATATTTTATAAGTTCTCTTCTGATGAAATACCTGCATTATCTGCAATCCAAAAATTCTCTTTCCAAATGCGTTGAGTCATATCACGTGGTTGAGTGTTCAGAGTATCAAGTTCTATAGGTATAAGCTTAGCCAAAGGTTCATTTGCTTGACCAATAATAATTTCTTCGCCTTCTTGAACTTTTTCAATTAACTCTGAAAGATTTTCTTCAGCATCTTCTATCTCTATAACTTTCATATTACCCAATACTATAATTTTTTAACCCAATTCGCTAGCTCTTCGCCAATCTCATGCGGATAATCCTCCTGCAAATAATGCGTCCCCTCACCCAAATCAACAGATGTTAAATTCGGCAAATGCTCCTTTGCCCACTGTGCTACCTCTACCGTAATCGTGCCACCAGGCTGAGCATGAAACATCAACTTTGGAATATCCGTTTCTTGTAGCCATTGACCATATGCCACCATTAGGTCATAAATATCAGTTGGTTTGCCATCAATCGGAATTTCACAAGGCCATACATGTACTGGCTTGCGTCTTTTAATCGTTGGAAAGGGTGCAGCATAAGCTTCTTTTTCTGCTGCGGTCATTGGTCGAACAATCGCTTGCGGTACGATTTGCTTTACAAACATGTTGGCTACACTCACCATTAACCAACCTAAAACAGGCGCACGCATCGCTTTAAACGCAAAGCGGAACTTTGGCTCGAAACCAGCGTAGGTTAAGGGTCGGAGCATTGCTTCTAAAAATGCAATCGCTTTGACATTCTCAGGGTTTTGATGTGCGTAGTGAAAGCCTAAACCAGAACCCCAATCGTGAATGACTAAGGTAATGTTCTTTAGCCCAAGTTGCTCTATAAAATCCGTCAGGTAAGCATAGTGGTCATGAAAACGGTAAGGAATATCAGGCTTATCTGATTTACCCATGCCGATTAGGTCAGGTGCTATGACTCTGCCGTGTCCTGCAATATAAGGCATGATGTTGCGCCAAAGATAGCTCGAGCTTGGGTTGCCATGTAAAAACAGAATAGGGTCGCCAGCACTACTATCACCTATATCCACATAATGCATTTTCGAACCTTTGACCTCTAGATAGTTCGACTCAAAAGGAAAGTCACTAGAAATTTCTTTTTTGCTCATATGCTCAAACTCTTGCCTGTCTCCAAGTAAGTTTTCATACTAGATAAGATTCTAGTCCAACCGTCAATTATGCCATTGGCAAACGGAACATCATCTAGTTCTTCGTGAATGAGTGTAACTTTGCAACCTTCGCCAGATGCTTCGAATAACCAAGTTACTTTTGATTTACTCAAGGCTTTTGCGTCAGCATCCCAAAGAGGTTGAAAAGTTTGTACTAATTTATTAGGTGCATCAACCTCTAAATTATCTCCTTCTATCATTTGACCCATTTGCTCACTGCTGTAAGTGTACTCAGAACCAACTTTCCAGTCAGATTTTACAGTTGTACCAAAGTAGTAGTGCGGGGAAATATCGCCATCTGTAACAGCTTGCCAAACTCGTTCAGGTGTAGCTTGTATGAATATCTGATAACGGTGTGTGATTGTGCTCATGTCTTGTTCCAATCTATATTTTAAATCTGATAATGCATTGGTAAAAGGTTGTGCATATTTACTAACCCAACGGTCATAGACTTGTTGGATGGGTACAGGGTTGAGGTAGTGGTGTTTTTCCCGTCCTACTTTTTCTGTCGTGAT
>CALDTA010000113.1:0-4157 GCA_937924455.1 uncultured Deinococcales bacterium | reverse complement strand
GGGCAGTTTTGTCTAACTCGCCAGCCGAATTGCTCTTCGGTCATGAATCTATCGAATATGACAACATTAGGTTGTAGGTCACTGATAAAGCTATCAAAGCTACTACTATTTAGCTCTATATTTTTTTCTGATATATCAAGTGAGTCTAGTTTGACAGAGTGCTCAGTTTTTGCAGCATGACTAGCAAAGGTTATCTGGTAGCCCTGCTTTTGAAAAAAGCGAATTAGTTCCATTGTCCGAGTACCTGCAGCAGAAGAGGTTGGTTCAGGCCAGACTGTGCCAATGAAGAGCAGTTTTTGAGATACTGAATTGGATTGAAAATTAGCCATGCATGTCGTTCCATTCAAGGATGTATATAATTTCAAAACAAGTAGAAGTTTTTCGTTTTTTAACAAACTTCTGGGGGCGTCTTTTTGAAAAGTCAAGATATGATGATTATGTCAGATGTACATTCAACTTTTAGTGGGATGCACCTTTAGCCACTAGAATAACCACTTTTGTGAATAGCTTTTTTAGGCTCTTGATTGACAAGCGCAACGCCAGCAAGTATCAGGACAAGCGCACTTATAATATTTGGCGTAAGTGCTTCACCTAAGACAATGACGCCAGCCAAGACGCCAGCTATAGGGATAAGATACATAGTAGCTGAAGCTCTGGCTGCTCCTAAAGTTTCTACTAGGTAATAGTACAAAAAGGTAGCAAATAAGGTCATGCCAATCCCTAAAAATAGTAAGTAGCCAACTGCGCTAGCTGTAAGTGTTAGTTGCCACGGTGAGTCAAACCACAAACTAAAAGGCAGGATTGAAAATGTTGCTACAACAAACTGTGCAGTAACTATCCTTAAGCGTAATTGCCATGCTGTAAAGTGGGTAGGTTGTGTTTTAAATACATGCCGTAGATGGATTGCGCCAAAGCCATAAAGAATAGCAGCAGCGATAACTGCAAGCTGTGAAAGAATATTATCTGTTAGACCTAAAAGTACATTTGGTCCGATTAACACAATAACGCCAATCAATCCAAGCAAAACGCCTACTAGCTTGATAGAACTTAGCTGTTCGTCTGTTGTTAGCCAAGCCGCAAGCAAAATGGTGAAAAGAGGCGCAGTTGACTGCAATATAGCAGTCAAGCCCCCTTCCAGTTGAACCTGCCCCCAAGTACTGAGTACAAAAGGTAGTGACTGGTTTAAGACTGATAGGAGTAAAAAAGGTGCCCATGCTTTTAAGCCTTTTGGTAAGCTACCTCCGACCAATCTCAACATGGCATAGAGCATAATCGTTGATATGATTGTGCGATATAGTGTAAGCGTAAAGGGTGGAAGAATAGGAAGTAGTAACTCCACCACAATATATGAGATGCCCCAAACGGTTCCCGGGATGAAAATTAATAGTGATTGAAGCTGTTTCATAGTTGAAGAGTGCTTGGATAGAGTTTTATGACTTTTAGGCTTAGGCTTAACTTAGCGAATTTTAAAACGGAAGTGTTTTGAAAAAATTGTGCTTAGTCATTCATTGAGCTTAGTCATTTATTGTCATTTATTGTGCGTAGCCTTAGCAAAAACTGAAATAGATGCCTGCTAAAGTTGTACAGGACTAGCTAAAACACGAGTCTGTTAGGGATCGCTGGCAACACTAGTACTACTAACTACAGGTAATACAGGGAGCAAAATTTTCACAATCTGCATACCGTACCAGATTTTTATGAGCTTAAGCAATATACCTTTGTGCAATAAATTTGCATTATCTAAAAGTTAAACAAGACTTCTTGAATTATTCTTTGCTGAGCATGGTGTTTTGATAAAGATGCTACTCACCTAATTCTCTTATAGGTTTTGGTAATCTATACGCTTATTGTTCATTGTGGGAGCAGTGCAACCAATATTGAAATACAGTTAGTGTGTTAGTGCAAGTACAGGTTTTAAGGGCACAATTAATTTACTTTTTGTGAGCCTAGTACTTTATTTTTGTATGTCGCTATTAATTTGGGGAGATGGTTTATGCAATTTCAGGGTTTTTCATATGAACGTGTACTGGGTTCTGTATGTCGTTCTGTGCTGTTTAGTGTTGTAGTGTTTAGCCTAGCAGCATGTTCTACAGTTTCGAATCCGAAAACAGGTTCAGAAGCTAATCAAGATTCAGCAAGAAGCAATTATCATGAAGCACTTAGACAGCAAGATCACGAAAGTGTTAATTTTTGGCAGCCTAGTGTTGGTGAAGCTTGGCATTATCAAATCGGTTGGCCTATTAGCCAAAGCGATACTTTTTATGATGATGTGAAAATTTATAGTATCGATGTTTTTGATAACGATCCAGCCGATATTACCTTTTTAAAAAGTAAAGGTATCAAAGTGATTTGCTATGTCAACGTAGGTGCATGGGAAGTATGGCGAGATGATGCTGGCGAGTTCCCTGAGAGTATTATCTTAGGAAACTATGACAATTGGGATGGAGAACGTTGGTTAGATATTCGCCCACCTGATCAGTTAGATAACCCCGCAGATGGTTGGAAACTGCGTCAGATTATGGAAGACCGTTTTCAAGAAGCAGCCAACCGTGGTTGTGATGCTATCGAACCAGATAACCTTGATGCTTGGAACCCAAACATTAACTTAAACAATGGTCAACCTCGTGAATTTGAAATCAGTTATCAAGACCAGATTGATTACAATATTTTCATTGCAGATACTGCACACAATAGAGGTCTATCTGTAGGTTTAAAGAGTGATGTTGAGCAAGCAGCCGACCTTGTAGATTACTACGATTGGGCACTCAATGAGTCTTGTACACTTACTTCGTATGACGGAGATCCAAATGGTCCAAGCGAATGCCAGTTCTATCAAGATACGTTTATTGCACAAGGCAAAGCTGTCTTTTGGGTTGAGTATTACGAAGATGGTGGTGCCTTAGAGGATTTCTGTCCACAATCAGGTGAAACCTTAGGCTTAAGCTTTATGTTAGGTGACTTAAACCTGCGTGGTGATATTACTGCATCTGAAAGATGTTCTGATTTGAATGGTACACCCACACCTAGCCCAACACCCACACCAACACCTAGCCCTACACCTAGCCCTACACCTAGCCCAGCCCCAACAGGCGACAACTTATTGAGTAATGCAAGTTTTCAAAGTGGTCTTAGTGACTGGGTTGTTGGTAGCTGTGGGTCTGGTAGTGTTTATACAGATAGCTCTGATAACTTGAGAATGTTAAGTGGTGAGGCTTGCATCGGACAAGTTGTTGATGCATCAGCCTTTGAATCTTACACTTTGACGTGTACAGCAACCGATTACAACGGTGGCTACAGTGAAATGGGTCTGTTTTTCGAAAGATCTGATGGCTCAGTGATTGTTAGTGATTACGTTACAATTGACAACTTTAGTTATGAGACAAAGTCACTAAGCTATACTGCACCTGCAGGTACAACATATGTATTGGTAGCGCTTTACACCTTTAATGGTGATTTGAGTGTTCAGTCTTGTAATTTTTCTTCTAGTGATGGTGGTTTTACACCGACCCCTAGCCCGACACCAACTCCTACACCGACACCTAGCCCTAGCCCGACACCAACCCCTAGCCCAACACCTAGTGGTGACAATCTACTAGCGAATGGTGATTTTGAAAGTGGTTTAAACAGTTGGAATGCTAGCTACTGTAGTGGTAGTGCTACAACACAGTTTGAAATCAACGGTGAGTCTTTACAGCTTGTGAACTATGGTGGCGATGGTTGTGTGAGCCAAGGACAAGCAGCAGATGATTTTAAAAGCTATACGCTAACTTGTCAGACGCATAACACTGGTTCAGGCTATGCAGAGATGAGCTTGTATTTTGAAAATTCAAGCCGTAGTTCTATAGCTTCAGCATCGCAAGAGATTTTTAGCAATGGTGTAAATACAGTGAGTGTTAGTGGATTTGCTCCAAGCGGTACTGCTTTTATAACAGCCGATTTCTATATAAACGGTACTGAGCTTTTTGTCGATGATTGTGTATTGACTGTAAACTAAACAAAATAGACTTACAAAAATGCACCCCGACTATTTGTTTAGTCGGGGTGTTTTTTTGCTAGCTGCTAGCTATGTTCTAGCTATGATGCTTGAAGGTTTTGTGAAGGGCGATTGAAGAGGAAGGCAAACGCTAAACCTGTGACAAGCATCCACAAGCCGTACA
>CALDTA010000112.1:0-7868 GCA_937924455.1 uncultured Deinococcales bacterium | reverse complement strand
TTGTGTTAGATGGCTAGCATCTTGAAGATTTTCTAGTGGACCTTCAGCATCTAAGGTTGGAGAACTTCCTCCAAAAGATACCCATGCTAAATAAGCTTTGTTTGAAGCAGTTAAAAAAGGGGAGAGCTTGGTGGCTTCCTCCGCAAGGATAACAAGTACACCTGTTGCTAAGGGGTCAAGCGTGCCAGCGTGACCGACTTTTCTAGTTTGTAAAGCTTTTCGAGCTTTTGAAACAACGTCGTGTGAACTTAGACCAAGGGGTTTATCTACGATATATACAGGCATTATTATCTCTTTAATTCAGAAAAGTATGGCAGTAAATCATGAATGGAATCGATGACCATATCAGGTTGGACTGTACTATTCTTGAGGTCTTCTTTTTTTGCAACACCAGAGAGTACCAAGATACTCGACATGCCAGCGTTAGTTGCACCTTCGATATCTGTGTCTAGTCTGTCGCCTACGAAGGTGATTTGGGTGGGCTCGAGCCCTAACTTCCGAGCTGCCTCAGTATACATTGGCAATTCAGGTTTCCCCATAAGTTTCGGCTGTATGCCTGTGGCAGTACTTACCACTGCTTGAATTGCACCAGCACCTGGCAAAAATCCGTGTTCAAAAGGAAAAGATTTGTCGCCATTACTACCTATAAAGGTAGCACCATTCTGAACCAATAAAGTGGCCGTTCCAAGATCATCATAGCTGAAGTGTCTATTTAAACCCATGATGACCAGTTCAGCTTTCTTTCCTTCTTTGATGTCTTGAGTTGTTAAAATCGTCATGTTTTGTCTTTTGAGAGCATCGTGCAAACCATCTTCACCGATGACAAAAATAGCTGTCTCCGCAGGATAATGATTAGCAATATAGCTTCCTGTTACTTCAGCAGAACTGTTGATTTGTTCTTCTGAAAGTTGAACACCAAAACCTTCAAAGCGTTTGACATAAGTTTGAACAGTCTTTGCTGAGTTGTTGGTTGCAAAAGCGTAACGGATACCGAAGCTATCTAATGCTTTAAAAAATTCAGAAAGATTACCGATAGGACTATCGCCACGCCAGAGCACTCCATCCATATCGAAAATAAATGCTTTAGTGTCTCGGATATTTTTTTGGGTAATTTTTTGGATAGTGGTGTTTTTCATAAGCTATAGTTGGCTAAGAAGAGTAGCAACCAATAGCAATAAGAATGACATACCTGTTCACAGGTATGTCAAGGTAATCAAGGCAGATTTAAAATGATGCTGTAAGTCTGCGGATAGGACTTTCAGCAACTTTCAGCAGTAAGGTGACTGTCTAGAAGCTTAAGTAGCAGAATTGGTGAGTAGAGTTACCTTCACTATACAGCGTAACACTAATAAATTCAGTGCCTGCTGGTGCTGTTAAGAAAGCTTGTTTAAACTGTGTGTCAGGATTGTTAACAAGTTCAATGTCTTGTAGGATTTTTCCAAAACCGCCAGATAATGCACTAAGTGAGATTGTTGAATAGGGTGCAGTCGAGTTTGAATTACAACTGAGGGTATAACTCATGCCTGCACTTGCACTAAGTGTTTGGAAAACACAAGCACTTCCAAACATATTTAACTGACCACCTGAAATACCAAAGTCATTAGCATTACCACAATTAACCCAACCTTCTTGTGTATCGAATTCTGGATTGATTAGTACGGTATTTGCTGTTGCTGGATTTGTAAGACCAGATGCCACAAGTGAACAACTTTCGTGTGTTGCCTCACCTTCGCTGTAAATTGTTGCAGCTATAAATGCTGTTCCTGGGGGTGCTACAAGGCTACTTACTTCTGATCTTGTTACTGGACTGTCAACAAGTGTCACATCCTGAAGAATAATACCTGAAGCACTGTTTAACATGCTCAGTGCAATTGTTGAATAAGCTGTCATTGAACTTGGATTACAAGTTAGTGTGTAGGATGCACCCTCAGTAGCAGGGACTGATTGATAGATACAAGCTGTACCTGTAATGTTGAGTGCTCCTGAGCCAATTGTGTAAGCAGAAGCGTCTCCACAGTTTAGCCAGCCGTCTTGTGAGTCAAAACTGCTGTTGGTTAGTAGCTCTTGGCTGAAACTAAAACTACTAAATAAAAATGCCGACACTATCAAAATTACTACTTTTAATACTTTTGCTGCGTTCCCTTTATGATTTAAGTAAGTCATAAAATTGTTTCCCTTTCGAGTTTGATTTATATTGGGAGAACGGGAGTGCTTTTTAGAATTTAAGATCTAATACTTTTCAAGATCTAATACTTTTAAAGTCTAAAAAGCTGGGAGGTTGTGTAGAACGTGTCTATAGGAGGGTGTCTATAGGAGGAGGTCAGTAATCCTGCGGGATGAATGTGGAGAAAGGAGGAGGTGCAGGACGTGAAGGAAAGAGTAGAAAGAAGTTATCTAAAAAAAGGGGTACGTTCAAAACGCACCCCCCTTAGTTGATTAGTTTGTAGCAAGACTACAATCTGAAATTTGTGTTGACCCAGAGTCGTTGTACAGCGTGACACTGACAAAACTTGCTCCTGCCATCGGTGACATCGATACTGATGATGTACCATTCATGATTGGAGTCGTGTTTTGCGTGATGATGTTGAAGTTACTATCTAACATACTCAGTGAGATGTTTGACGTAAGTGCATCTGTCGTACCGTTACAACTTAGCGTATAGCTTGCACCTGGAACAACTGCTACAGTTTGAAATGCACACGCAGTTCCGTTAGCATTCCAAGAACCACTACCAATACCGTAATTGCCTTGATTTGCACCTGCACATATTGTCCAGCTATCTACACCGTTAAAACTTGCGTTTTGTAACACAGTGTTGATTGGGGCTGGAGCTGGAGCTGGCATTGGGGCTGGTGTAGGAGCTGGAGCTGGTGCTGGTTTTGGATCTGGGGTAGGTGCTGACGTATCAGAGCTTAGCGTACAGTCATTGATAATTGTAGAACCTGAGTCGCTGTATAGCGTGACACTTACAAAACTCGCTGCTGAGACACTAGCAAGACTTGCTGATACTGCTTTTAAATCAGCTGAATCAATAGCTGTCGTATCTTTGCTTAGAATGTTGTAGTTTGCGTCTAGCAAGCTAAGCGTGATGTTTGAAGTGATTGCATCTGACTTGGCTGTGCAACTAAGGTTGTAGCTTGCACCAGAGATTACCTCAAGTGTTTGGAAAGCACATGCTGTACCGCCAGCCACAAAGCTACCTGTACCGATACCATAGCCACTATTGTTGCCACCTACACATGTGAACCAATCATCGAAGTTGTTGAAACTTGGATTGCTTAACAAGTTACCACTTGGTGTAGGTGTAGGAATTGGTGTAGGTGTAGGAATTGGTGCTGGGGTTGGTGCTGGAGCAGGTATAGGTGCTGGACCGTGCCCTGCTACAAGTGAGCAGCTTTCATGAACAGCTGGACCTTCACTATAGATGGTAACACCAACATAGTTTGTGCCTGCTGGAGCAGTTACACTACCGCTTACCGCAGTTTTGCTACTACCTGTTACTGGAATAACTTCTGAAACCATTGTCATGAAGTTACCGTCAAGCATGTTTAAGCTGACATTTGAATAATCAGCGCTTGATGCAGAGTCACAAGTTAAGGTGTAAGTAGTACCTGGTGTTGCTTCCACAGTTTGGAAAATACAAGCTGTACCAGAAATGTTTAAGCTACTGCCACTGATGCCATATGCATACATGTTGCCACAGTTCGTCCAGCCAGCATTCCCATCAAAGCTAGGATTAACTAAAAGCTCATCACCTGCTGGAGGTGCTGGAGGTGCTGGTGCTGGTGCAGGCGGTGTGATTGGCTCAGGGTCAGTTGTATTGCTTAAAACACACTCGTTATGAATTGTTTCACCCTCGCTGTATAGTGTTACTGCTGCATACACTGTGTGCGCTGGCGCAGTTAGAAATGCTGATCTATCTGCTGGGTCAAAGTTATCAATAACAACAGTTTGCTCGTCGATGGTGTGGAAGTTGCTATCTAGCATGACTAGTGTAGCTTCAGAATAGTAGCCATCAGATTCAGCATTACAAGTTAATGTATAGTCATCACCTGCAATTGCTGGAATGGTTTGATAGACACATGATGTTCCGCTCATGTGTAAACTACCACCGCTGATAATACTATTTTTTGGACTACTGCTATTACAGTTTAGCCAAGCATCAGAATCATTATTATCAAAGTCTGAATTAATGAGTAGATTACCATCGTGGTGCAGTGTGACTAAACCAACGGCGTAGTTGATTGACAAACCAGTTGAGTAGTCAATGACGCCATTAAATCCAGCGCTGATGGAACTTATGTTTCCACAAGCACTCAAAATAAATACCGCTAACAGCAAGGCTGGATAGCGGACGGCTTTATAAAAGCCGATTTCCCTTAAAACCTTCATACTGTTCCTCCCAGAACATTTAATTGTTGTAAAAAACCTTATTTGATCGACTAGCAAAAAATGTAAGTGACAAAGCTGTTGTGCCTAAACAGTTTTTCTATAAATAACGATGTTATAAAAATAACGGTGTTAATAAAGGCCATTACCTATTTGTTTGCAGATGCTCGAAAATATTTTACAACTGTTTCCAAAGCAGACACTGTCTGAAGTAAAACGTATTCAGGGGCGTTACTTGTTAATGGCTTTATGAAAGAAATTCATTAACTCTCATATCTTGAAAGTCTTTTATTTTACTGAGTTCGTGGGTATTTCTAGACTTTTGCTCTGATGATTTGCGACTAGAGTTGTCATTTTATGCTCATCTAAAGTTTATTGAAATGAAAGGTTGAGATATACACCTTATCTATGCATTATTTAGGCAAAATTTTTGTGTAATTATTATTCTGAGTAACGTAAGGTATATTTTTGTAAAACTGTAGACGCTCAGCTTTTAGTTATAATAATAAGAGACGGTAATTTATCTCAAGGTAAAACTGCAGTTAAATATTTTGTGATTCTACACACATTTTAAAGTAATCTGTGTAAAACAATTAGATTTTATTAAGGGCAAATGCCAACTTAAAGTTTATTAATGAACAGGGATGAGCAATAAATCGAAGGTTGTCTTACAAATAATGTAATCAACATATGCCTTGTCAAGACAAGATGTTTTTTGTGAATACCTTGTTGGTTTGTTGCTTTGTTGCAATAGAGGTTGTTCGTTAAATGTAGTAAGAACCATCTATCATCTGTTATCTGACATCTTGCACTTATTCAAAAAGCCTTATATTTAGGGTTTTTTCTGCATATTCATCTATTTGAGTTTTTTGAGTATTTCTTGAAAAGCTTTTGATATTGGTGTTTTTGAGACTTTCCACAAATTAGAATAGCGTTTAGAACGCAAATTTATACAACTGCAAGATGTGAGTTATAGGTTGTTATTTAGTCTTTTTACCGCATCGTTTAGTGCTTCATCTGTTTTGCAAAAGGTAAAACGCACTAGATTTTTGGCTAGGTCTTTATGATCTTTACTGTAAAAAGCACTAGGTGGAATACCAACAACACCAACACGTTGTGGGAAATCTAAGCAAAGCTCAACATCATCTTTATAGTCAAGTTCTGAGCTATCAGCGATGATGTAATAAGCGCCTTCGGGTTTGAGCGGTTTTAGTGGGGTTTTTTCTAATGCAGCAAAAAGCAAATCTCTTTTTGCTTGATACATTGTTAGCAGCTCATCGTAATAGTTATTTGTTTCTGCTTGCTTAATCATGCTGGCAGAGGCTTGTTGCAGTGGGGCAGCCACGACAAAGGGTATCCATTGATGCGCCATGCAGAGTGTATCTATCAGTTCTTTTGGTGCGATAGCCCAACCAATTTTCCAGCCTGTCACTGAGAAGGTTTTACCTACACTGGAGATTGTGACGGTTCGCTCCCACGCACCAGGACGTGTTGCAATTGGTGTGTGCGTTACATAGGAAATATGTTCGTAGACCTCATCACTAATAATAAGCGCATTATATTTGGTGGCAAGTTCTACAATTTTATCTAGCTCTTCAGGTGTATAAACTTTGCCAGTCGGGTTATGTGGATTATTGATGATAATAGCTTTGGTCTTATCACTAAAGTTTTTTTCTAGCTCATCAAAATCGAATTGCCAACTTCCATCGGATTGAGGTTGGAGGGGTACATATTTTGGTGTACCTCCTGCCATGATTGTGTCTGCTGGATAAGCATCGTAAAAAGGTTCGAAAAGAATGACTTCATCACCTGGGTCTACAATTGCTTGAATGGTTGCAAAGAGGGCTTGGGTTGCACCAACAGTGATCAAAACATTTTCGTTTGGAGCTAGTTCTTGCCTTAAGCTTTCTGACATCTTTGTACTAACAGCTTCTAAAAGTTCAGGCATACCGTAAAGTGGTGCATATTGCTGATACCCTTTTGCAGACTCAGCTAGTGCATCCAGCGCAAATTGTGGTGGGTCGAAGTCAGGAAAGCCTTGACCTAAATTAACTGCGCCAAGTTCTTTGGCTAGACGGCTGTAGGTGGCAAAGACTGTTTCTCCAAATGAACTGATTCGTTTTGCTTTAAAATTAGAAATAGTTGTCATAGTCTGAAAACTCTCAAGTATAGATTCTGAATTTTGGCTAGTATAACCTGTTTGCTAGTCTCTGCCTAATGATATGTTATGAAAACTAATGTCGGAATATTTGGCTGAACCTAAACCAGTGCCTGCACCAACAGGGCTCGAGCACATGCGCGTCATGGAAAGAGCCGCTACCTATACCAATCTAGCTGTCTGCGATATGCATGAACGTTACGGTGATGTTTTCGCCTTTGGTTTTGGTGCAATCCGTTTTCACTGGTTAGTCGGTGCAGAGGCGAATCAATTCATTTTGAAAGATTCACCTGATAAATTTCGAATGGGCTATGACTTTTTGCGTCCTATTGGTGGAAAACATGCACTTATTAACAGTGAAGACCCAGAGCATATTCGGCTGCGTCGGGTAGTTCAACCTGCCTTTCACAAAAAGCGTTTGGATAGTGTTGTTAATATTTGTGAAGTACATATGCAACGCTGTTTTGATGGCTGGCAAGTAGGGGAGAAGCACAACCTATATTTTGAGCTTCGCCATGTTGTCTTAGATATTATCTGTGAAGCATTGTTAGGTAAAGATACTTTAGAGGCGCAGCCTAAATTGCTTAAAGATATTTTAGTGATGATGAACTTTGCCAACATGCCGTTTTTGGCTCAGCAGTTTAAAATCAATTTGCCTATGCTGCCTTGGCACAAGTTCTTACAAGCTAGAAAGAGAGCTGATGAAGTTCTCTATAAAGAAATTCAAACACGTAAACAGAGTAGTGAAGTTAGACATGACATTTTAGCGATGTTGCTTGAAGCTACCGATGAAGATGGTCAGGGTTTGGGCAATGTTGAAATTCGAGATCAGAGTATTAGTTTGGTGTCAGCAGGTTTTGATACGACAAGTGCAGGTCTGGCATGGTGTGTGTTTAACTTGTTAGATAATCCTGAAATAGTGCAAAAACTTAAAGAAGAGTGTACTGATTTACAAGATTTGTCTTTTGATGCTGTTCAAAAATTGCCTTATATGGACGCAGTTGTGAAAGAAAGTTTGCGCTTGTATCCACCAGCGCCAGCAGGTCTTCGAGAAGCAAAGGAAGATGTCGTTTACGACAATTACTTGATTGCCAAAGATAGCTTGGTTGCATTTTCGATTTATGCCACTCACCGAGATGAACGCTATTTTTCTGAGCCTCTAAAGTTTAAGCCTGAACGTTGGCTTAAAGGTCATGTTGAAGAAGATAAGCCGCCTGCTTTTGCTTATATTCCTTTTGGGAGTGGGGCACGGTATTGTATTGGTGCAGGGGTTGCTACGACGCTGATAAAGGTAAGTTTGATTAAGTTACTGTATAGTTGG
>CALDTA010000111.1:0-2684 GCA_937924455.1 uncultured Deinococcales bacterium | reverse complement strand
GTACTTCGTTGGTTCAGATGTCAAAATAATTTTTTGCATGGCAATATCACTACCGTTATACATATATAGTGCTGCATCATTGGGTTGATTAGCATCTGTCCATAACCAAACAGAGAACTCATAGAGAGTATTTGTCAAACTACTATTTGTTTCAATTTGACGAAACATCCAAGGATCTTCTTGACCCGTAAAGCTTAGCTTGATACCACTTTGCCCATTTGCTTCATTCGCTAAAACAGTTGACCGCATAGCAAGCCAGTCAACTTCAGGAAATTGATTAGCAAATTCACCTAGCAAATTATTAGGCTTTGGTATTTTGAGAGAAGCATAAGGTGTAACCACTAACTCATCTTCACATGTACCATAAATAGTAGGTATTATTTCTTTATAAATATTAGCTAAGTTAAACTCTTGAATATAGCCATAGGGAAATTCCCATATTGCGACTTGCGGATGTTTTATAGATTCACTATCCTCTAAGAAATAATGTCTCAATGATCGCCACAAACCTGCTAGATTAAACCCATAATTATTTACTTCAACATCAAGTTCTGCTTGTAAAAATTCAGCAAAGTTTGAACTCAAACTATAGCTTGTACCCCACAAGACAATATTTGATGTATCGCTATCAGAAAATAATTTCTCCGCTGCGTTGTTCTGGATTACTTCATAAACCTTTTGAGGCTCAGATGGATACTCAACACCACAAGCATTCGTTACAAAGCCTCCCAAATCTGATCTTCGTTGCACCTGTTCTTTAAGCTGAATTTCATAATCTGCATAGCTAAGTTGCTCAGCTATGGTTGACGCATCTAAAACTTCTTTAACAAGTTTTGAAATACTTAATGCACCATTTGGTGTCCAATGAGAATCTCTTTTAAAACCATAATCTTCTATGCCCTTTTGCTGTAAATATTCCAAGACGTTTGGTGTAATAAACCCTAACTGTTCAAGGTCTTGCACGGATTGATTATATGAACGTGTTGCAGCATCAACATCATACTGCTTTAAGGACAATTCGCCTAAATCAAATTTATCGTAATGCAACATAGGTCTATGAGGCAAGTTTGCAAAAATGACTTCAATTCCCACATAATCAAATGCTGCCTTTAACTCAGCTATTCTCTCAAGTAGGTCAGCATCAATTGCTACATCTGAAGCCAATTCATTTCGACCAAATAACCAATTATCAACACCTTGAAGGATATAAGGTTGCTCTTTATCTGTAATCTCTGAACAAATTCGAAAAAACAACTCTTCTTGCTCAGCTTGGGCAGAACAAAAGCAAAGAAAACCTATACTAAACGCTAACCCTACTGGCAGCAGCAGTCTTGTGAACTTAGACATAATTTCCAAACTTAGCATGAAACAATACCTGTAGTATGCCTAGTTATCATCAGAGTTCACAAAAGTCGGCTTTTTACAAACTTGAATTGACACGCTACCCTGTGCCGAAGACATCAGACCATCAAGATACACTTTACTTAAAGCTGTTTCTACACTAGTAGGAAGGGCATGAAAAAAACGACCATTGTTATCTGAGTAGTCATCTCGCTCAATAATTTGAGTTATTGAACTACCATCTGCTGAACTACCATCTGCATAGTCATAGCGCACTTGGTAATTCCTAACAAGCGTGTCTTCAAAGCTTAGGCTGCTATATAATCCACCACTTGACAAATCACTTAACAAATCACTTCCGTCTAGGCTCAATAGTTCAAAAGACTCTAACGGACGCAACTTCGGGTCTGAAGCATATAGATAAAATCCTTTACTGTTTGCACTCCATTGTCTTTTTAAAGCGTCTATCCGAATCGTAAACCCAGTTTTATCAGTTTCAGAAAACTGATGTAAAACGGTGTAAAGCTTAGGTTCTGTTGTAAGAGTCACGTTCTGAACCTTTACATTATCCCTACCTGAAAACAGTGTCAGTGCTGCATTCTTAGGCTGATCAGCATCTGTCCATAGCCACACACTAAATTCGTAAAAGCTATGACTCAAAGTCTGACCTGTGTCTACAAAATGACTAAGCCAAGGATTTTTCTCTCCATTGAATATCATCTTTACAGCCTTGTCATTCATTACACCGTTGTCATTCATTGACACTACATCTGATCTAACAGCCTGCCACGCTGCTTGCTCAAGACTAGATTGTTCAAAGGATTGTGCTTCAGCACCTAGCATATTCACTGCTTGATTTTGATTTAGTGCTTTTGAAACAGTGGGTACAACTTCCAAATCATCTTGGCAAACTCCATAGACTGTTGGTATAAGTTCTTGATACAGCTCTATAAAATTGAACTCATCAAAATAGCCGTAGGGAATTTCCCAAATCACAACATCTGCATAGTCACTATCTAAATCTTTTTCTAAAAAGTAGTGTCTGAGCGAACGCCATAATCCTGCGGCACCGTAACCGTAATTGAGGATATCAACGTCAAGCTCAGCTTGGAGAAACTCCGCAAAGTTTGAAGTTTGGCTGTAACTTGTACCCCACAATGGAACAAGACTTGTTTTACTTTCAGCAAATAGGTCAGCTTGCTCAGTTGTTGACTCTATTTGATATATGTTTTGTGCTTCAGGGGGAATGGATAGCTTGCACTGGATGTTGAGGGCTCGAGCCAAATCTGAATCTCTAGCACCAACCTCTCGCAAAACAGCCTCATATTCAGCCAGTTCTAAAC
>CALDTA010000110.1:0-7793 GCA_937924455.1 uncultured Deinococcales bacterium | reverse complement strand
TATTTAACGCACCCAATGCTAAACCGCCTTTGAACTTTAAATACTCACTTTGAAAAACCTTGATATATAAGGCTTTCGAGATTCCATATGGCTTATAAGCTTTGAATCTTCATCTAGGTGTTTTAAGTATATTGTTACCTAAGCTATAAGACCTTAGCCTAAGCTATAAGACCTTAGCTATGAGACATAAGCTATATAGACCCTAGCTATGAGACCTAAGCTATGAAACTTTAGCAAAAACATGTGAAAATAGTTAATATGCTATGGGGAATTTTTTGAACGATTGCTACTTTTCGCATTATACAGTGAGTTTATCACCACACACAACAAAAGAATACGCCTACTAGTAACCTTACTCTATTTCTAGTTCAATTTGATTTAAAATTCAATTTGATTTGAAACAAAATCTAACTTTTAGGCGTATTAGGTATTTCGATTAGGGAGTTCATCTACATTTACTATGCATACAGAAAAACTCACACCATCTTGGGATTATGAACAACGCCTTTGGCAACAAGGCTTTAGCCCAGTCGCCGGCATCGACGAAGCAGGTCGTGGCGCACTAGCAGGTCCTGTTGTCGCAGCAGCAGTGATATTACCCTACCAAGAGAGTTTTCCCTACACAGACTCTAAGTTATTATCAGAAAAAGACCGTTTAGACTTTGCTGAAGAAATCAAAGAAACCGCCTTTAGTTGGGGAATTGGTCAAGCTACCAGCCAAGAGATTGATAACTACAACATCCTCAATGCCACCAAAATGGCAGCACAACGCGCTATTGCACAATGTGCAGAAAGGCTCGAGCCCAAAGGCTTAGTCACTGATTATCTAAAGTTAGAAGGGAGTTTCAAAGTACTAGCCCCAGCAAAAGCCGACCAACTCAGCTTTCAAGTTGCTGCTGCCAGCATCTTAGCGAAAACAAGCCGTGATGCACTTATGGTCAAGCTAGCCGACCAATACGGTCACTATGGATTTCAACGCAACAAAGGCTATGGCACGAAGGTTCACATCAAAGCTATCGAACAACACGACCCATGTAGAATTCATCGCAAGAGCTTTAAGCCTATCAGCACTATGTTGCAAAGTAGGCTGTTCTAGCAAACAAAGTTCACTCACAATAAAAAGAATCCTGTATCGTTTCATCTGATACAGGATTCCTACTATGCAATCTATTGTTTACAACTTAAAAAGCATCTACTTCCATATCTAACAACACATCACTGCCTGAAAGCATGGTTTGTAAAAGCATATTTGTTTCAGGCATCAAACGCTGATAATAAAAACGTGCAGTTTGCAGCTTCGCCTGATAAAAAGAATCGCTTGCATCTTTACTTAAGGCAATTTTTGCCATACGTGCCCAGAAATAACCATATACAAGATGTCCTAAAACACGGAGGTAATCAGTCGCAGCAGCACCAACCTCATCAGGGTTCTGCATCGCCTTCATACCAATTTGCATGGTGCTTTCTTGTACAGACTTACCTAAAGCAGCCAATGGCTCAACAAACTCTGTCATTTGTTCATCAGCAGCATTTTCTTTGATGAATTCCTCGATAATGCCACCAAATGCTGTGAGCTTAGCACCACCATCTTTAAGGACTTTACGCCCAATAAGGTCAAGTGCCTGAATACCGTTTGTACCTTCATAGATTTGAGCAATACGAACATCACGCACATACTGCTCTAAGCCCCACTCTTTGATGTAGCCATGACCGCCTAGGATTTGCATCCCTAAGTTACAGGCTGTGTAGCCGTTGTCAGTCATAAATGCTTTTGCAATAGGTGTGAGAAGTGCAACCAAATCAGCAGACTCTTTGCGTTTTGCTTCATCTTCGTGGCGCTCTTCAATGTCTAGGTGTAGTGCAAGCCACGCAGCAAAGGCTCGAGCCCCCTCTGTATAGGCCTTTTGCGTTAATAGCATTCTACGAACATCTGCATGAACAATAATCGGATCAGCTTCTTTATCTGGCGCTTTTGTACCAGAAAGCGAACGACTCTGTATACGCTCTTTAGCATACTCAAGCGCATTTTGATAAGACACTTCACCAAGCGCTAAACCCTGTAAACCTGTGTCCAATCTAGCTGCATTCATCATCGTGAACATACAACGCAAACCTTCATTAATGTTGCCTACAAGATAGCCTCTAGCATTATCAAAGTTCAAAACAGCCGTAGCACTCCCATTAATGCCCATCTTGTGCTCAATTGAACCACACATCATGGTATTGCGCTCACCAAGACTGCTATCTTCATTCACTAAAACCTTTGGCACAATAAACATGCTAATGCCTTTAGAACCAGCAGGTGCATCAGGCAGCTTCGCTAGCACAAGATGAATGATATTTTCCGTCATGTCGTGCTCACCAGCAGAAATAAATATCTTCTGTCCTGTGACTGCAAAACTACCATCATCAAGTGGTTCAGCCTTTGTACGGATGATGCCAAGGTCCGTGCCTGCATGTGCTTCGGTCAAACACATCGTACCTGCCCATTGACCACTTAATAGTTTTGGTAGGTAAATATTTTTCGCTGCCTCATCTGCATGTGCATGAATTGTTTTAGCAACACCATGTGTCAAGCCTGGGTACATAGACCAAGATGCATTGGCTGAGGTACTCATCTCACCTGTGGCAATTGCCAATACCTTTGGCAAACCCTGCCCACCATACTCAGGATCACCATCTAAACCAAGCCAACCAGCTTCACAATACTGTTTAAACGCTTCTTTAAAGCCTTCTGGCGTTTTCACTTCGCCATCATTGTAGGTGCAACCTTCAGCATCCCCTGATTGATTGATGGGTTGCAGGATGGTTTCTGAAAAACGAGCAGCTTCATCCAAAACTTGATCCATCAAGCTTTTATCAATTTCTTCAAATCCTTTTAGAGAACTAAGGACTGTTTCGCTATCTAAAAGATCGTGCATCACAAAACGCATATCTTTTAATGGTGCTTTATAAGTTGGCATGGCAACCTCCTATTGCTTTTGTAATGTACCTATATAGATACACTTGTTATTACCATTGTAGCCGAAAATTTGTACCGAGTACAAATTTTAACATCACACTTGAAGATATTCCCAATATTCATCTCTTTATACATATAGCAGTTACAAAAAAGATTCCAACAGCCAGAAAAGCTTTCAACCTACCCTCTAAGGAACCGTCTAAGGCATAACAAGTTCAAACTATATATCAACAGCAAATCGGCAGTGCTGGAATTAATAATGCAAATACCAATAAACTCAAAGATTAGGACAAAGATAAGACGCTTAGTTCGTAATACATACTCATAAAAACAAGGCATTAGCAACTATGCCAATGCCTTCACTTAGCTCAATTCAATTTTTAGCAGTTTTTACAATTCCATACGTTTTTCAATAAAGTTGGTATAAACAGCGCCACGTTTAAAAAATGCGTTATCAAGTACTTGTAAATGGAATGGGATAGTAGTTTTCACACCATCAATAACAGTTTCTTTTAAAGCACGTTCCATACGGTCAATTGCCTGTTCACGAGTTGGCGCCCAAGCAATAATTTTAGCAATCAAGCTATCATAATTCGGAGGAATCTTGTAACCTTGATATACATGTGAATCTACACGTATTCCTGGTCCACCAGGCCAGTGTACTTCGTTAATCGTACCTGCTGCTGGTCTAAAATCATGTGCTGGATCTTCAGCATTAATACGCACTTCAATAGCATGTCCTTCAACACGAACATCGTCCTGAGAAAAACTTAGGGGTTGACCTGAGGCAATCCTAAATTGCTCCTGCACTAAATCAAAACGAGTAATCATCTCAGTAGCAGGATGTTCTACTTGGATTCTAGTGTTCATTTCACCAAAATAGAAGTTATCTTCTCTGTCTACTAAATATTCGACTGTGCCAGCACCTCTATACTTAATGCTTTTGGCTAAGCGTACTGCCGATTCTGCTATTTCTCTACGCTTATTATCATCTAAACTACTAGGTGCTTCTTCAAGCACTTTTTGGTAACGACGTTGGATAGAACAATCTCTATCAAAGTAGTGAATGACATTGCCTTCACCATCACCAAAGACTTGAATCTCTACGTGTCTTGGTTCTTCTAGGAACTTCTCCATGTACATTTCAGGATTGCCAAAAGCTGCCCTTGCCTCTTCTTGTGCATTCAAGAATTGACTTTCTAGTTCTTCTGGCTGACGAACAATTCTCATGCCACGTCCACCACCACCAGCAGAGGCTTTTAATATTACAGGAAAACCTATATCTTCAGCAAAGCTCTTTGCTTCATCAATCGAGGCTAAGGCACCAGAACCAGGTACCACAGGCACATCGCTGTCTTGTGCAATCTGCCTTGCACTGGCTTTATCGCCAATACGCCTAATTGATTCAGGACGTGGACCAATGAAGGTAATATTATGCTCTTCGCACATCTCTGCAAATTCAGCATTTTCTGATAAAAATCCATAGCCAGGGTGAATTGCTTCAGCACCTGTAACCGTTGCAGCAGAAAGAATATTTTGGACGTTGAGATAAGACTTGCCTGATGGCGGCGCACCTATACACACCGACTCATCAGCAAGTAAGACTGGCAAAGAGTTTTCATCTGCCTGAGAGTAAACAACAACAACTTCAATCCCAAGTTCTCTGGCAGCTCGCAAAACACGCAGCGCAATTTCACCACGATTAGCAATCAGTATTTTTTTAAACATAATCTCTAACTTGGATCAATAGTAAATAGTGCTTGTCCGTACTCTACGGCTTCCTCATTACGAACAAGAATTTCCGCAATTGTGCCAGACACCTCTGCTTCAATCTCATTCATCAGCTTCATAGCTTCAATAATACATAAAACCTGTCCTGCTTGTACCTTGTCACCTTCCTTAACAAAAGGAGGTGTGTCGGGTGAAGCAGCCGCATAGAAAGTGCCAACAATTGGCGCAGTTACTTCTGTGAGTACTACTCCTGATGTCGACACTTCAACTGTTGCTTCAGCTTCTTGTGCTACTGCTTGCACAGGTATAACTTGTTCAACTGCTGGAGCCGCCGCTGGCAATTGCGTAATTTGCTGTGCTTGTTGTGGTTCTTGAATAATTTGCTGCATTGCAGGTGCTTGCATAATCACAGTTTCCTGCCCACGCTTCACAACAAGCTTATAATCACCTGTTTCTAGAGTAAGTTCACTAATATCTGCTTCCGAAACAGAAGCAAGTAATTTATTTATGTCCTTGATATCCATGAAAGTGCTTTTCCTCCTTATCTTGACTTCAAAGCAGTATCTGCTTAGATACAACCTATTAGATACGACCTATTTAGATACGACCTAGGTAGTCACCAGTACGTGTGTCTACTTTTACAACTGTGCCTTGCTCAACAAATAAGGGTACTTGGATAACAGCGCCTGTTTCTAGTGTTGCAGCTTTTGTACCACCAGAAGCAGTATCACCTTTAACACCAGGTTCTGTATATGTTATTTCTAATTCAACGTTATTGGGGAGTGTCAGTTTGAGGGCTTTACCTTGATAATAGTCCACTTGCACTTCCATTGACTCTTTTAACCACTTTGCTGCGTCGCCAACCTGATCTTTACTTAAAGTTGGCTGTTCATAGGTTTCTAAATCCATAAAGGTATAGATATCACCATCATTGTATAGGTACTGCATTTTTTGATAATCAATGAAAATATCTTGTACTTTTTCACTATTGTTAAAGGTCTTTTCAACAATTGAGCCAGATTCCATATTACGGAATTTACAGACAATCTTTGCACCACCACGCCCCATTTTGATGTGGCTGTAGTCTAAACATTCCCAAAGCTGACCATCCATTTCAATTTTAGTTCCATTACGCAAATCACTTACACTAATCATAAATCTTCTCCAAATTAATTATTTTTTGAGTTTTTAGATAAATTTTTAGCAACTTTTGTAAAATTTAAACAAATTTTACAATTTTTTGCCCTAATATCTTCAAAGTTTATCATTTTGCACAAGTTTTATGTACACTTTTGTCTCTGTTGTACTTCAAAGGCTAGATAACAAAAAAGAGGATGGAAAGACTCCATCCTCTTAAAATTAAAATTAAAAATTACGATTATGTGCAGTTACCTTTTACAACTTGAGATGATGCATTGACTTTATAGCTCTCACCTCTAACATGTTTAGCTTGTACACAAAAACCACCTGCACTACCTTGCCAGCTTTCTATGACAAGATTGTGATCAACAACTAAATCTGTTAATAGTGTTTGCTCATCTGCATAGGTTGAATAATCCATATAGTAATCTGCCTGTTTTATAGCCACAGCACGTAGATAGTGCATTGTACTTGTATCATTCGCTCTATTCCTACTTTGAAGTAAATTTGGCATCATTACAGCAAAAAGAATCGCCATAATCGCAATAACAATCAAAATTTCTACCAATGAAAACCCTTTAGTAGTGTTATATATTTTTATCATGTAGGGTACCTAACTAATTCTTAAAAAAATATAGGGAGAGTGTGAAAACACTCCCCCTTAAAATTTCAATCTAGTTTATAACTTATGGTGTAGGAGGTACACTACAATCTGCAGTTTTCTGAACACCATTATTTGGACTAACTGAGAATGTCACATCTGCATTACCTGTGTGTGATGCTGAGAAGCAGTAAGTAGCTGAGTCACCAGCAGTTACAACAACACCATCAACATTTGCTGGAGCACTTAGGTCATAAGGTGCAACTTCTAGATCAGTAATAGCAGCTGGATATCTGTTATTGTCAATGTAGTAAGCTTCTGATGAAGTAGCAACTTCACGTAGATATGACTGGGTTGCTGTGTCGTAAGCACGCTTACGAGCGCTTAGTAGGTTAGGAATAAGTACTGCTGCTAGGATGCCGATGATTGCAATAACAATCAATAGCTCGATAAGGGTGAAACCTTTGTTTGACTTTTGCTGACGCATTGTATACGCCCTTTCTTTGTAGAGACAGAGTAGATTTTATAAATGCTGTCTCTTTGGAGGATTTCAGCAAGGGTTGTCATCTCCTCCCCTTGCTGTATACGACTATAGACAGAAAGGCTCACAGGGTTCTTACACTTTTTATGTTTTTAGCACTTTTCAGTAACTATAAGTATAGTGTGATTTACGTTTAAGATGCCTCTCACAAGAAAGTCTGTCCTAGACGCATTTTCTCAAAAGATAATTAAGTTAAATTTAGAAATTTTCTTGTCTTAAAATTTTTCTCTAATTGAATTACCGTTATGTACATTTTATAAATCTACTTAAAGGTAATAGTAGATAGACCATCTCCCACCAAAATTAGTAGTGATACTTCCTCAAGCTGATGAAAAACATTAGGCATGATGCAAAACATCATTATAGCTAAGGCAACAAATCATATCAGTACCTTCCATAAACAGCTTTAGATGTCTTGAAACTAGATTTCAGTACCAACTATTCTCATTGTTAAGTGAGGAATCACAAGCTATGCTAATGCATATGCTTACGGCTATCGTTTTTTTACTTATACTTACAGTTGCAGTTGTTATTCATGAACTTGCACACTACTGGAATGCTAAAAGTGTTGGTTTGGATGTTCGTGCCTTTAGTGTTGGCATGGGTCCAGTACTTTTCCGAAAACAGTGGCGTGGAACAGAATGGCGACTTTCAGCTCTGCCACTAGGTGGCTATGTTGACATTCCAGGTATGGCAGCAGAAATTGGCGAGGATGGAAAACCACGCACAGCCACAACTGGCTTTGCTACTAAAAATGTCTGGGAAAAGATATGGGTCTTAGTTGGCGGAGTTATTGCTAACTACATACTTGCAATTTT
>CALDTA010000109.1:0-13056 GCA_937924455.1 uncultured Deinococcales bacterium | reverse complement strand
CATGAGCACTAGTAAAGTTGGCAGTCATAGTTAAGATTGCCAAAAGCTAGTGATTTCAGTTCACTACAGTATTTTTACTTACACAGAAATCCCCTAGATTTCTTAGTATCTAGCTTCTAATTTTATGTGTCGAAAAACTGTCGAAAACTGATTTTTTAACTGTCTAATTAAGATATAAGTAAAGTAAGCGCTTGGTTTTCTCACTATTTGTGCTTTTAACCGAGATTCAGAGGATAGTACTCATAAGTCAAATTTTCTTAGTAAACACCTTATTGAAAGGGTACTTATGAGGTATCCATAAATATCATGAGGTGTTAGCGTTTCCACGTAACAACTGTACACACTAAGTGAGTTAATTCTTACTCGTTACGAAGCTCGCCGATTCACTGCAACAGCAGTGAATCGTGGAACTGCTAGTGTTTATCATTTTAAATGCTGTCTAGGACAAGGTAAATCCTTTAATACTAGTTCAAATAGCGTAGTTGTTTCGAAAGATGCTAATGCTAATGCTATAGTGATTTCTATGGAAATTGGTCTCGTCTTAAGTGGTGGTGGCGCTAGAGGATTTGCCCATATAGGTGTTTTTAAGGCGCTTGAAGAATACAATTTAAAACCAGTGGCAATTGCAGGATGTTCGATGGGTGCAATCATTGGAGCTTTTTATGGTGCGGGTTTTAATGCAGCTAAGATGCAAGCAGTAACTGAAGAGATTAATTTTTTAAAATTACTGCACTTAGGTGAACTTGGTGGTTTAGTAGGGGGAAAGGGGATACAAGGACTACTTTCGAAGCATTTACCTGAGACCTTTGCTGATTTAAGCTTGCCACTGAGTGTTACAGCAGTTGATGTGCAAATAGGTAGTCTTGTTGTGCTTAATTCTGGACTGCTCATTCCTGGACTCAGAGCAACAAGTGCCTTGCCAGGTTTATTAAGTCCTGTCAAGCATGAAGGGCGATATTTAGTTGATGGTGGTTTGTTGAACAACTTGCCTGTGGACATTATCCGTACTATGACGCTTAAACCGATTGTTGCTGTAGATATTGCTTCTCCTCCACACCGCAAGCTTGAATTTGAACCGTCAAAACCGAGTATGCTCGAAAACTTTCATGCCTTGATTACGGGTAAGAAAAATCCTATTGCTGATTTATTAGAGCGAGGACTTACCATGGAATTATTTATGAAGTCTTTTGATGTGCCTCAGCGTGTTTTAACTGAAATGCGCTTGAGTATGCAGCCTCCAGAATTGCTTATTCGCCCTGAGCTAGATTCACAATTTGGCGTTGAAGACTTTTTTAGAGCTAATGAGGCAATTGAACAGGGTTATATTGCAGCTCAGGCTGCAATTCAATATTGGCAATCAACTACTGATGGATAATCAACTACTGATGGGCAATTAACTACTAGATAGGCAAGCAACTAGTGGGGAAGAGCATACACTGGAGGAAAACTAATCAGTATATGGGAAGACTACAAACAATAATTCTAACGTTTCTACATATAGCAGTTCCACGATTCACTGCAACAGCAGTGAATCGGCGAGCTTCGTAA
This sequence comes from uncultured Deinococcales bacterium, assembly GCA_937924455.1. GTDB lineage: Bacteria > Deinococcota > Deinococci > Deinococcales > Trueperaceae > CALGZD01. Next base: position 11,508 of record CALDTA010000109.1, on the reverse strand, counting down.
CGAGTAAGAATTAACTCCCTTAGTGTGTACAGTTGTTACGTGGAAACGCTAATAATATTGACCCATACTAAATGAGTTCGTTCCTATTCGCACTGTGTCACTGTGTGGTTTTCACAGACATCTGCATCGCCGATTAACTGACTTAGGTTAGTTAATCGGCGAAGAGTTTTGCAGTTGGGATGATTTGTGAATGATTTGTGATAACTCGTGATTTGCTTGTGAGCTCTCAAACCTAAACTCACTTATCGCTGAAAAAGAAGTTACTTTTTCAGTAGTTAAAGAAGGTAAGAGAGGTTTAGTATGAAAAATATTTTCCGCAAGAAAACATTATCCGCCCTATTGATTGTATCAACTGCTGCACTGCTTGCAGCATGTAGTCAAACAACACCAGTAGCCAAGAGCTCAACACTAACACTGCAAACATCTGGTTTAGAAACTTTCAAGCTTTTAAGAATAAACATAATTTGGATATTCTGATTAAGAATCATGCCTCGTTATTGCAGGATGACTAAAGATGTATGTATACGGGGTTTGCTAACATTTTGCTAGCAGAATGTGAATCGCCACATTATTCTCTTATTATAGCTCTTCCACGATTCACTGTGACAGCAGTTAATCGTGGAATTAAGCAAAAGTCGTATGACTGCAAATTTCTTGAAGGCTCTTATTATGTGTCTTTTGCGTCTAGAACGCACTTTCTATTAGCGTTTCCACGTAATGTTGACCCATGCTAAATGAGTTCCTTCCTACTCGCGCTGTGTGGTTTTCACAGACATCTGCATCGCCGATTAACTGACTTATACTAAACTGAAAGAAAAAAGTCATAGTCGTCATAGTCCATGAGCAAAGAAAGTTGTCATTAGAACCGAAGGACAAAGAAGTTAAAAGACATCGTCATATTGGTAATTATGACATTTATGATTCACTTCGGTATTAGGTCAGTTAATCGTGGAAGAGCTTGTGTGTGCAGTTATTTCCTGAAAACGTTGTTGGATTAAGTAATTGAGAAAAAATTGCTTGAAATGTGTCTTGGTAAACGTTTGGGTTTCTTTCTTTTTGTTGCAAAATCCATTGCACAAATTGATGTATCAATTGATGCATAAATTGAGTAGCCAAAAAGCCTATCAATTTAAAGCTCTGAGGGACATATAACTGCATTTTCTGCGCTATTTTGTCCTTAGTTAGTTTTTATGTTTTGACCTTCTAATTGAGAGGTTATACACGTATTCTCGTGATTCTTTTCAACTTTATTTTCTGTCTTAGTTGGGGACTGTTTTTATTTTATAGCCCTTTTGCGGACAGGGTGAGGTGATTTAATGCCACAATATTTTCCGCCAAACTCCAATGCATTTGCAAAGTGGAGCATTATTGGTGGGCTTATTTTCTTTACGTTGTTGCTTACGTGCTTAGCTATTTATGTACGTAGTTATCGCAACAGAGTCAATGTTCCAGTATCACAGCCGATACCATTTTCTCATGCATTACATGCAGGAGAACTTGGTGTAGATTGTCGCTATTGTCATACCAGTGTCGAAGTTGCAGCGAGTGCAAACATTCCTCCAGTTGAGACCTGTATGACCTGTCACTCCCAAATCCGTCAAGGCTCACCTCGCCTATACCCACTCTATGCTAGTTGGGATCAAGCTATTCCGGGTGTGAATGACACTGCAAGCTTAGAAGCGGGTACGAATGCACCTGCACCTAATAGCGAAAGGCTTGAGTGGAATCGTGTCCATGACCTTGCAGATTTTGTTTACTTCAACCACAGCGCTCACATCAACAAAGGTGTTGGTTGTAGTAGCTGTCATGGTGAAGTCAACCGCATGGAAGGTATGTGGAAGAACGAACAAATGTCAATGGGTTGGTGTTTAGAGTGTCATAAGGCACCAGAAAAGCATGTTAGACCTATTGATGAAGTCTTTAATGCTAATTATAAGAAACCTACTAATCAAATAGCACTTGGAAAACAACTTGTCGAAGAGTATCACATCAATACTGATAAGTTGCCACAGTGTTCAACGTGTCACCGCTAAAGGAGGAATCATGAATATAGATAAAAGTCGTGAAATACTCAGTGGTGCCAGAGAGTTTGGTTCTGATCTTAGCAGTAGTGCAGAAGAAAAATTTGAGCTTACTGTTATTGGTGTAGCAGAAGAACCTGAATTTGATAATACTGCTGAGAGTGTTCAAGTTATTCGTGAACGCTTAGCTGAGCTTGATCAGTCTGAAGGTAAAACCTACTGGCGTTCACTTGAAGAGCTTTCCGAAACAGAAGAGTTCCAAGCCTACTTAGAACAAGAGTTCCCAAGACAATCTGCACCGCTTGAAAGTGGTTTAGATCGACGTGAATTTATGAAGCTTTTAGGAGCTTCTTTAGCACTTGGTGGCTTGACTGCTTGTGTTAGACCAAATCCACAAGAAAAAATTGTGCCTTATGTACGTGCGCCTGAAGAGATTATTCCTGGTAAGCCGATTATGTATGCCAGTGCTATTACTCAAAATGGGTATGCACAAGGCGTTCTTGTCGAGAACCATAATGGTCGTCCGACACGTTTAGAAGGTAATCCAAGTCAGCCAGGTAGTATGGGTAGCATTGATGCTCAAACAACTGCTGAGATTCTTAGAATGTACGATCCAGATCGTTCTAAGGAAGTTCTTCAGGGTGGTAGTAGCTCTGATTGGGATAGCTTCAGTGAAGCAGTTAGCTCACTTGATGGCAATATTGCTATTCTCACAGGTACGGTTACATCGCCAACATTAGCTTCTAAAATAGATGCAGTACTCAATGCACGTTCTGGTGCAAAATGGTACCAGTACTCTCCACAAAACGCTGACAATGTTTTAGCAGGTAGTGAAATAGCATTTGGTAGCTGGATTGTTCCTCAGTACAATTTTGAAGAAGCAGATATTGTTTTATCTCTAGATGCAGATTTTGTAAATAGTGGTCCAGCGAAGCTGAAGTATGCAAGAGCGTTTAGTGATCGTCGTCGTGTACGCACTGGCGAAGATACTATGAACCGCTTGTACATGGTAGAAAGCACGCCAACTTCAACAGGTGCAATGGCGGATCATCGATTACCAATGGCTGCTTCGGCAGTTGAAGGTTTTGCTAGAGAAGTTGCTGCTGCAGTTGGATTAGGTTCAACGGATTCACACGCTGCACTTCCTGATGGTTGGATGGATGCGCTTGTTGATGACTTAACTAACCATGCAAGTGTTGTTGTTGCTGGTGATGAACAACCACCAATAGTTCACGCAATTGCTGCTGCAATCAATGAAGCTATTGGCGCAGTCGGTCGTACTGTTACGTATCATAAGCCAGCAATGGCAAAGCCAGAGATTCAATCTGAGAGCATCAAGTTCTTGGTTGATGATATGAACAGCGGCAAAATAGACACCCTTGTTATGATTGATAGCAACCCTGTCTATGATGCACCTGCTGACCTTGATTTCGCTGCTGCACTTGACAATGTAGCGACATCAATTCACTTAGGTCTTTACAATGATGAAACTGCTGTGCGCTCTTCTTGGCACGTGCCTCAAGCGAATGAGCTTGAGAGCTGGGGCGATGCCAGAGCCTTTGACGGTACTATCAGCATCATCCAACCACAAATTCAGCCTATTTATGGTGGTAAGTCGCCTTTAGAGGTGCTTTCACTGTTTTTAGGAACTGCTGACACTGCCTACGATAGCATTCGTGCTTTCTGGCAGAGTGCTGCTAGTGGTGGGGATTTTAATCTTTTCTGGAACCATGTACTTTATAACGGAGTAGTTGACGATACAGCGAGTGCGCCTATGCGGGCTCGAGCCAAGTCAACCATCTTCGACGAACCAGCAAGTCACGGTGCAGATGGCATAGAAATCGTTTTCCGCCCAGATCCAAACATCGGTTCAGGCAAATATTCAAACAGCAGTTGGTTACAAGAACTTCCAAAACCATTCACAAAACTAACTTGGGACAATGCAGCATTGATTAGTCCAAAGCTTGCTGAAGCTGAGGGGTTAAAATCAAAAGATGTTATCAACATTACTGTTGGTGATAAGTCTATTGATGCACCTGTCTGGATTATGCCAGGTCAAGCAGAAAAAACAATCACTCTACACACGGGCTATGGTCGTACAAATGCAGGTAAAGTTGGCAATGGTATTGGCTTTGATGCCAACGTTTTACGTACAAATGAACATGCACACTTTGTTTCTGCTAGTATCACTAAAACTCGTAAAAAGTACAAGCTTGTAAGCACACAGCTACACGGTATTCTTGAGTCTGATGGCATTGGTGATCGTCATATCACACGTGGTGGTACCTTAGCTGATTTCCAAGCTCACCCAGAACATCCTGGATTTGTTCACCCAGTAGCTCACCATGCGTCTGATCTTTACGACGATTTTGAATATGACGGTTATGCATGGGGTATGGTCGTTGACCAAACTGTATGTAACGGTTGTAATGCTTGTATCACAGCATGTCAGTCTGAAAACAACATTCCTGTTGTTGGTAAAGACCAAGTTGCTGTAGGTCGTGAAATGCAATGGCTTCGTGTTGATGCATACTATGGTGGCAGCGTTGATAATCCTGAATTTTTCAGCCAACCAGTTGCTTGTATGCACTGTGAAAAAGCACCTTGTGAGCCAGTTTGCCCATTCGGCGCAACTGTTCACGATGCTGACGGTCTAAACGTTATGGTTTACAACCGTTGTGGTGGCACAAGGTATTGTTCCAACAACTGCCCATACAAAGTGCGTCGCTTTAACTTCTTGCAGTATGCAGAACTTGAAGAAAATGCAATGGCACTTCTTCAAAACCCTGATGTTACAGTACGTAGCCGTGGGGTTATGGAAAAGTGTACTTACTGTATCCAGCGCATCCAACAAGCTTATATCACCTCTGAAAACGAAGATCGTACCATCGCAGATGGCGATGTCGTTACAGCTTGCCAAAGCGCTTGCCCAACACAGGCAATCGTTTTTGGTGACATCAATGACGAAAATAGCGAAGTTGCTAAAGTACGTAAATCTAAACTTAATTATGGTTTGTTTGAAGAACTGAACACTGTTCCAAGAACAACCTATTTAGCGAGAATCACTAACCCACACCCAAGTCTTGCGGTTGCAAGTAGTTATGGTTCTGATTCACACGGTTCTGATACACACGGCGCAGAAGAAGGAGGTCACTAAATGGCTTTGAGTCTCAAACGCCTTCGCAGCCTTCCTAAAGGTGAAACTGATAGAGTAATCGGTAGAGATGCTCGTACCAATCAGTTTCCAGATGCTGGTGCAATTGACGATGTCGTAAATGCACCTGTATATGTACACCCTTTAAAGACACCTATGTGGTGGATTATTGGCTTTTGCATATCACTCTTTTTCTTATCTATCTACATCACAAGTGTTGTTTACTTGATTGCTAAAGGTACAGGTATTTGGGGTAACAACATCCCAACTGCTTGGGCTATGCCAATTATTAATTTTGTTTGGTGGATTGGTATTGGGCACGCAGGAACTTTGATTTCTGCTGCACTTCTACTCTTTAGACAAGATTGGCGAACCTCAATTAACCGCTTTGCAGAAGCTATGACGATTTTTGCAGTGGTTTGTGCAGGTCTTTACCCAATTCTTCACTTAGGTCGTCCTTGGGTTTTCTACTGGCTCATGCCTTACCCAAACACTTATGGTTTGTTCCCACAATTCCGTAGCCCACTAGCTTGGGACGTATTTGCGATTTCAACTTACGGTTCTGTTTCGATTCTTTTCTGGTTCATTGGTCTTATTCCTGATCTTGCAACCATTCGTGATCGTCACCCCTATAAGTTTGGTAAAATTTTCTACGGTACGCTTGCACTAGGCTGGCGTGGTTCTGCTAAGCACTGGCAGCGTTATATGCGTGCTTACTTGCTTCTAGCAGCGATTAGCTTTCCACTTGTACTTTCAGTTCACTCAACGATTTCTTTTGATTTCGCTGTGTCAAACTTACCAGGCTGGAATAACACGATTATGCCACCCTACTTCGTAGCTGGTGCGGTGTTTGCAGGATTTGCAATGGTGCTGATTCTGGCGATTCCACTTAGAAAAGTTTATGGGCTCGAGCACTTAATTACCATGAAGCACTTAGACAACTCAGCTAAGCTTATGCTCGCTACTGGTTTATTCGTAGTTTATGGATACGGTGTTGAGTGTTTCATCGCGTGGTATTCAGGTGCTGAAACTGAGCGTTACATGCTTTATAACCGTGTTTTTGGTAGCGATTACGGCTGGGCCTTCTGGGTTCTGATTTTTTGTAATGGTGTAGCTATTCAGCCACTTTGGTGGAAGCGTGTTCGTTACAACGTTTGGTGGCTCTTTGGGATCTCGATTATCGTCTCTATCGGTATGTGGTTTGAGCGTTACGTGATTGTTGCGATTACCCTGACACGTGATTTCCTTCCTTCAAGTTGGGGTCTCTATGTTCCAACCTTCTGGGATTGGGCGATGTTCATTGGGTCGATGGGTCTTTTCTGTACACTCTTCTTCCTATTCATCCGTTTGTTGCCAACAATTGCAACCAGTGAGATGAAAGAAACTAACTGGCACCTCAGCCATGTAGGTGATCCTTCACTTCGTTACAAAGAGAATGAGGAGGAGCTATAATGTCTACAAATTCTAACCCAGTTTCTAATTCGATAGGCGAGTTATACGGCATTGTTGCTCAATACGGCTCGCCAGAAGCAATCCAAGCTGCTGCACGTAAAGTACGTGATCATGGTTATACCAAGATAGAAGCTTATACACCATTTTTTGTTCCAGATCTCGATGAAGATTTAGGTCATAAACCATCGCGTTTAGGCTTTGTTGTGCTTGCAATGGGTATGTGCGGATTTATCTTTGGTTTTGGTATGCAGTGGTGGGCAAATGTTGAATATTACCCACTTAATATTGGTGGTAGACCACTTAATAGCTGGCCAAACTTTATTGTTATTACCTTTGAATGTACTATTTTGTTCTCAGCCTTTACAGCAGGTTTATTTATGCTTGCTAAAAATGGTTTACCTGAGTATTACCACTCAATTTTTAATACACCAGGTTTTGAAAATGCAACTAGAGATAAGTTCTTTTTGTGTGTTGAAGCAGACGATCAAAACTTTGATACTTCAGAAGTGATGAGCGTTTTGAACAGCACGAACCCTGAAACTATTTCAGAGGTGGAACGATGAAGCTAAAACTTCTTATTACGCTAATTTTTACTGCTTTAATACTAAGTGCTTGTGGTCGTAACATGTATGACCAGCCTAAGTACGAAGCATTTGAGGCAAGTAGCATTTTACCTGGTGGTTCATCTGCACAGTTGCCTGTTGACAACACTGTCGGGCGCACAAGTGCTGGTGGCGATAATCGCTATGAAGATCAATCATTCTATTCAGGTCTTGGTCCAACAGGTTTTGTTTCAGAATTACCTGTTCCTTTGACAGAAGAACTTTTAGTTCGTGGGCAAGAGCGTTACAACATTTACTGCTCTATGTGCCACAACTACAGTGGTGATGGTCAAGGCATGGTTGTTCAAAAAGGTTTCCCACAACCAACCTCTTTTCATGATGCACGTCTTCGTGGATCTGACTCAGGTTACTTTGTGAATGCTATGGCAAATGGTTTTGGACGTATGTATAGTTACAGCTCTAGAATTTCACCAGAAGATCGTTGGGCAATTGCTGCTTACATTAAAGCTTTACAGTATAGCCAGTATGGTTTAGCAGAAGATGCTGAGCTTTATGCTGCACCTACTGTTATTGAAAGTCATGATGAACATGGTGATGACTCAGATGAAGACGAGCATGATAGTGATAGTTCACATGATGAAAGTACAGGTGAATCACACTAATGTTTACTAGTGAAAATCTCAGTGCGAGACTTAAAGGTATCCAAACTTTAGCGATACCTGTTGGAATTATTGGTCTTGCAATTACATTAATTTTAGGTCTTATTGGTTGGGGCAATTTCTTCCAATCTTACCTATATGCTTTTATGTTCTGGTTTGGCATTTCGATGGGTTGTTTAGGGCTTCTGCTTATTGGTCACCTTGCAGGTGGTGTGTGGGCAGCTATGCTTAGACGCTTTTTAGAAGCTGGATCAATGGTTATCCCTGTAATGGGTTTACTCTTTATTGTTGTCTTTTTTGGCTTGGGTGCATTGTACAAGTGGACAGATGTTAGTTACTTAGCGTCACATCCTTTGGTTGCAGCTAAAGTTGGTTACTTAAATGTATCTTTCTTTATTGTTCGTAGCATCCTGTACTTCTTGGCTTGGAGCTTCATCGCTTGGCGCTTTTATAGCTTGTCACAAAAGCAAGATGAATCAGCAGACCATGCTAAGCCACTAGGTTTGAAATTACATAGAGCAAGTCCAGGGTATTTCATATTAGCTACTTTCATCATGACCTTTGCAGCTTTTGATTGGACAATGTCACTTAGACCAGATTGGTTTTCAGGTCTTTATGGGATTCTGATTATGGTTGGTCAGGCGATTACTGCAACTGCTTTTATGATTATATTGACGTTAACGCTTTCAAAAGTCAGTCCTCTCAAAGAAGTTGTTGGCGAGAAGAAGTTTGTTCAGGATATGGGTAACTTCCTTATGGCTTTTACACTTTTCTGGGCATACACCAATGTTTCTCAGCTCATTATTATCTGGTCTGGTAACACAATGGAAACAAGTCCATGGTTCTTACAACGTTTAGACCACTTAAGTGTTTGGCGTGGTATGGGCGCATTTTTAGGCGTATTCCACTTTTTCGTACCGTTTATCATCTTGTTTTCTAGATGGGTTAAGCAAAGTCATCGTATGTTAGCAATTGTTGCTGGTTGGATGATTTTTGCTCAGCTTGTGAACTTGTTTTTCTACATTGTGCCTGAATACGACAGAACAGGTTTCCAACTTCACTTAGGTGATATTACTGCTTTGATTGGTATTGGTGGGGTTTGGGTTGCAGCCTTTATTTATTGGTTGAAAGATAAACCACTCTTACCTGTGAATGATCCTAGATTGATTGAGCTCGAGCACATCCGCGAACATGCTGCACACGCACATGCAGAAGGAGCACACTAATGGCTGCTGATAATCATAATGAAAATAATGTATCGAGCAACCTTAAAGCTGACAGACAGTATCTGATTGATTCTGGTACTAACCGAATGTTGATGGGGCTATTATTGATAGTTGGTATTGTGCTGATTTCAGTACTGTTATTCTTAGCATCTTTTGGTAAAACTGGTCGTTATGTTAATCCTGATACAAGTCAGTATGAGGCTACGTTGAATAATGCAGCAACCATGCTAGAAGGTGGCGCACAAGTTTCTGAAAATGCTGACCGTGTAACTTTACCTATTGATACTGCGATACGTGCTGTTGCTGATAAAGGGCTAGGTAATATTACGACGTCTTTGAAGCAAACAGGTACACCTGTAGCAGAAGTTGCTCCTGTTGAGACTACTGAAGTAGAGACTAACGAAGTTACAGAAACTACAGTAGTTGAAACCGCAGTAGTTGAAACTGTAACTGAGACATCAAACACAGCTACAAATGCCGTTACAAATGCAGGTATGGCAACTGCGGCAACTGCAGCAGCAGGAACAGCAACTGTAGCAAGTGGAATCGCAAGTGGGGGAGATGCAACAACAACTGTGGCGGCGACTGCAAATACTACTGTAGACTATACAACGCCAGACTATACAATGAACGATGCAGCTTACAATGCAAATTGCCTAGCATGTCACCAAGTGACTGGCGAAGGACTGCCAGGTGCTTTCCCACCACTTAAAGGTCATATCGTTGATTTGTATAAAGCAGATCCAAAGTATCTTGTAAATCTTTTGATTTACGGTATGCAGGGTGAAATCGAAATTGATGGCGCTACCTACAATGGCATTATGCCTGCTTGGGGATTACTTAGTGATCAGGAAATTGCAGATACTCTCAATTATGAGCTTCATAGTTGGGGTAATGATGCACTCCTACCTGGTGATTTTGTGCCTTACACAGCAGCAGACATTGCGGCTGAGCGTGGCAAAGACTTAAGTATGCAGGACATCCATGCTATGCGTGCGAGCTTCTTTGCTGAGACTACAGGTGGTGCTGCTGCTGCACATGGTGCTGCTGCTACTAGTTCATCAACTGAAGAAGCTGTGACAGAAGCTGTGACAGAAACAGTAACTGAGACTGTAGTGACACAGCCTGAAATGACACAGCCTGAAATGACACAGCCTGAAATGACACAGCCTGAAGTGATACAGCCTGAAGTTGTGGAAACAACTACTCAAGTTACTGAAACGACCACGACGAGTAGCTCATCAAATCTTATTGGTGTAGCACCAACAAGTGTAGTTGCTAGTAGTGTTCTACTTGCAAATGGTATGCGTGTAGATGTGAACAAAGATGTTTACAGTGCCTGCTCAGCATGTCACCAAGCAAATGGTGAGGGTATCATCACAGTGTTCCCACCGCTTGCAAATCATGCAGCGAAGCTTTTCAATGCTGATCGTGACTACTTAGCTAACGTGGTGCTATACGGAATTGAAGGAACAATTCAGGTTGATGGCTTAAGTTATAACCAACCTATGCGTGGCTACCCAGAATTGAGCGATGCTGATATTGCTGGTGTGCTCAATTATGTATTGACAACATGGGGTAATGAAAGCCTTCTGGCTGAAGATTTTAGACCATACGAGGCAAAGGATATTGCTGGATTACGTGGTCAGAGACTTTCACCAGAGCTAATGCAAACCATGCGTACATCGCTAAATATTGAATAACTTTAGTTTTAATAGCTAATAAAAAAGGCAACCTGCGAAGGTTGCCTTTTTAAATGTTTAGTGAACGCTAGCTTATATAGCAATTTAATAGTTAAGTGCTACATATTGCATTGGTTATAGTTGCAGACTAATTGAGAGAAGAATTGCTTTCTCGCAACATGAAGACATGATGCAAAATGTAGTATCTATCTTCTAGAGTACTATATCTTTGCTTCTTTAAACAAAACGTGCTTACGTACGACTGGATCGTACTTTTTCATTTCAAGTTTTGCTGTTGTATTACGACGATTTTTTGTAGTTGCATAGATATAACCAGTACCAGCGGTACTTTCCATTTTGATTTTAATTCTTGGCCCGTCTTTTGCCATAATAGAGCTCCTTCAGATACGTTAGTACAAAAATGATAAAGCTAAGCTAAGGGGAAAGTCAATTGGTGCATCTTTGTTGGGTGTATCTTTGTTGTGTACATCCTTGTACTGGATGGCAAGCTAAATTTACTTCACGGGATATCTCTAAAAACGGGTATCTCTCAAATTTTCTAAGTGGCGGTTTTTCGCCAGCTTTAAAGATACAGCTCAATGAAACTGGCGGTTTTTAAGCATCGCTTAAAAACACGTTTACAGCTACGGCTTTATTTTTGACGCATATAGTTGCTTGAGGCATGGTAAAATTAATGCAGATGTTAGATAAGACGCATAAAGCACTGGATAAGTATGCACTGTTACCTCGT